>NZ_CP019312.1:3695000-3861636 GCF_001969365.1 Tateyamaria omphalii
CCTTGGCAGTAAGAGGCGATGAAAGACGTGATACTCTGCGATAAGCCATGAGGAGCTGAGAATAAGCTTTGATCCATGGATCTCTGAATGGGGCAACCCACCTGACAGTTTCATATTGTTGCGCAAGCACTCAATATGTCGCTGAACCAGGTACTTATAGACTGAATACATAGGTTTATAAGAGCAAACCCGGGGAACTGAAACATCTAAGTACCCGGAGGAAAGGAAATCAATTGATACTCCCCTAGTAGCGGCGAGCGAACGGGGACCAGTCGAGCCATGAGTGTGACTAGAACGACCTGGAAAGGTCGGCCATAGCGGGTGACAGCCCCGTATAGGAAGCATGATTGGACGTATTAAGTAGGGCGGAACACGTGAAATTCTGTCTGAAGATCGGAGGACCACCTTCGAAGGCTAAGTACTCCTTACTGACCGATAGTGAACCAGTACCGTGAGGGAAAGGTGAAAAGCACCCCGACGAGGGGAGTGAAACAGTACCTGAAACCGAACGCCTACAATCAGTTGGAGGGCCCTTGCGGCCTGACAGCGTACCTTTTGTATAATGGGTCATCGACTTGGTCTATCTAGCAAGCTTAAGCCGTTAGGTGTAGGCGCAGCGAAAGCGAGTCTTAATAGGGCGTCGAGTTAGGTGGATCAGACCCGAAACCGAGTGATCTAGGCATGATCAGGCTGAAGGTAAGGTAACACTTACTGGAGGGCCGAACCCACACCTGTTGAAAAAGGTCGGGATGAATTGTGCCTAGGGGTGAAAGGCCAATCAAACTCGGAGATAGCTGGTTCTCTGCGAAATCTATTTAGGTAGAGCGTCATCCGAATACCCCGGGGGGTAGAGCACTGGATGGGTAATGGGGCCCCACAGGCTTACTGATCCTAACCAAACTCCGAATACCCGGGAGTACTAGATGGCAGACACACGGCGAATGCTAACGTCCGTCGTGGAGAGGGAAACAACCCTGACCTACAGCTAAGGCCCCCAATTCATGGCTAAGTGGGAAAGCAAGTGGGACGACCAAAACAACCAGGAGGTTGGCTTAGAAGCAGCCATCCTTTAAAGATAGCGTAACAGCTCACTGGTCTAAATAAGTTGTCCTGCGGCGAAGATGTAACGGGGCTCAAGCCATGAGCCGAAGCTTAGGATGCCGTAAGGCATGGTAGCAGAGCGTAGTGTGACATAGTTCCATGTGTCCTTACCGTCCTCGGGCGGATTGGACACAAGGAGCTTTCTGTGAAGCCGGCGCGTGAGCGATCCGGTGGAGAGATCACTAGTGAGAATGATGACATGAGTAGCGACAAAGAGTGTGAGAGACACTCTCGCCGAAAGTCCAAGGGTTCCTGCTTAAAGCTAATCTGAGCAGGGTAAGCCGACCCCTAAGGCGAGGCCGAAAGGCGTAGTCGATGGGAACCAGGTTAATATTCCTGGGCCAGGAGGATGTGACGGATTGTGAAGGTTGTTCACCCTTATCGGATTGGGTGGGCCGCTAATCAGTCCCAGGAAATAGCCCTCCGTGAGATCGTACCCTAAACCGACACAGGTGGACTGGTAGAGCATACCAAGGCGCTTGAGAGAACGATGTTGAAGGAACTCGGCAAAATACCTCCGTAAGTTCGCGAGAAGGAGGCCCGGTTCCTAGGCAACTAGGGGCTGGGGGCACAAACCAGGGGGTGGCGACTGTTTATTAAAAACACAGGGCTCTGCGAAGTCGCAAGACGACGTATAGGGTCTGACGCCTGCCCGGTGCCTGAAGGTTAAAAGGAGAGGTGAGAGCCTTGAATTGAAGCCCAGGTAAACGGCGGCCGTAACTATAACGGTCCTAAGGTAGCGAAATTCCTTGTCGGGTAAGTTCCGACCTGCACGAATGGCGTAACGACTTCCCCGCTGTCTCCAACATCGACTCAGCGAAATTGAATTACCTGTCAAGATGCAGGTTTCCCGCGGTTAGACGGAAAGACCCCGTGCACCTTTACTACAGCTTCACACTGGCATCAGGCCATGCATGTGCAGGATAGGTGGTGGGCTTTGAAGCAGAGACGCTAGTCTTTGTGGAGCCACCCTTGAGATACCACCCTTGCATTGCTTGATGTCTAACCGCGGTCCGTTATCCGGATCCGGGACCCTGTGTGGCGGGTAGTTTGACTGGGGCGGTCGCCTCCTAAAGCGTAACGGAGGCGCGCGAAGGTTGGCTCAGAGCGGTCGGAAATCGCTCGTTGAGTGCAATGGCAGAAGCCAGCCTGACTGCGAGACTGACAAGTCGAGCAGAGTCGAAAGACGGCCATAGTGATCCGGTGGTCCCGAGTGGAAGGGCCATCGCTCAACGGATAAAAGGTACGCCGGGGATAACAGGCTGATACTGCCCAAGAGTCCATATCGACGGCAGTGTTTGGCACCTCGATGTCGGCTCATCTCATCCTGGGGCTGGAGCAGGTCCCAAGGGTACGGCTGTTCGCCGTTTAAAGAGGTACGTGAGCTGGGTTTAGAACGTCGTGAGACAGTTCGGTCCCTATCTTCCGTGGGTGTAGGATACTTGAGAGGAGTTGCCCCTAGTACGAGAGGACCGGGGTGAACGATCCACTGGTGGACCAGTTGTCGTGCCAACGGCAGTGCTGGGTAGCTATGATCGGACAGGATAACCGCTGAAGGCATCTAAGCGGGAAGCCCCCCTCAAAACAAGGTATCCCTGAGGACCGTGGTAGACCACCACGTCGATAGGCCAGAGATGTAAGCGCAGTAATGCGTTCAGTTGACTGGTACTAATTGTCCGATAGGCTTGATTTGATCCAGTAGAAGCAAGACTTCGAAAGATACATCAAGAGCATACACACACTTCAATTGCCTACCGCTTCGCTACTTGAGGCGGCTGGCACAGTCGTACATGACTTGGACTTAAAGGGCTTTTTCGGTTTGGTGGTCATAGCGCAAGCAAAACACCCGGTCCCATCCCGAACCCGGCCGTTAAGTGCTGTAGCGCCGATGGTACTGCGTCTTAAGGCGTGGGAGAGTAGGTCACTGCCAAACCTAAAAAGCCCTTTAAGTGTATCTCTCTGACGATGACATTTACCCCACAATCCAGCCTTTAACAGCCAACGCTTTGCGTTACGTCGCTGTGTCTAAGCAAGACTGTTTTGTGAGTATCATCCCATGCCCGAAGGCCACACGATACACCGCGCTGCACAAGACCAGCGCCCAATGCTGGTGGGCAAACGCATCGCTGCGACATCGCCGCAGGGTCGCTTTGCCGAAGGTGCGCTGCGCATTGACGGGCAGGTTTGCACCGCCATTGAGGCGTTGGGCAAGCATCTGCTGTATCAGTTTGAAGGTGGAGATCACCTTCATATCCATCTGGGGCTTGCCGGTCGCATTTATCGCAATGTACAACCTGCCGATCCGCCGCGCGATGTCGTCCGTATCCGCATGGAATCCGTGTCGCACGTCATCGACATCACCGGACCTGCGGTTTGTGAGATCTTGACGGCCGATGATCTGACGGCATTTCGGATGAAGTATGGGCCCGACCTGTTGGCGGAGCCGGACGAGCCCGACCGTGCCATCGCCCGTATCCGCAAAAGCCGCGCGCCCATCGCAACATTGCTGATGAACCAGCAGGTGATATCCGGCATCGGCAACATCTACCGGACTGAAATCCTTTGGCTGATGGGCTTGAACCCGTTCGCCCGCGGATGTGATGTGCCCGAAGACACATTGCAGCGGCTTTGGACGGAGATGCGTTCGCTGATGCAGATTGGTGTAACCTACAATTCCATCATCACGAATGGCGAACTGCCCGCTGCAGGTCAGGACATCCAGGAGCGCGTCAACATCTATGCAGAAGAGGCGTGCCCAACTTGCGAATCCGCCGTTGAAGTGACCAAAATCTCGGCCCGCACATTGTACTACTGTGCCCGCTGCCAGGGCGTCTGACCGCCCGTATCGGCAGACCGCCGCCTGTCACAGATCTGTCGTTCAAAATTCACGGTATGCTTGAATGGGCGTCACCGACTCGCCTGACTATGCCTGTTGCACGTTCCAGCGAAAGGCTTTCCCATGCATCGAATTTTGACACTGACCGCTCTGTGTACCCTTGCGGGTGCCGTATTGGCGAAGGATCCCACCTATATCGGCGGCGTTCATGTCGTGCGTGGTGCTGGTGACGGCGCCGACATGGCGCGCGGCACAGTTTTTCTGGATGAAAATCGCAACGCGCAACTTGACCCGGGTGAGGCGGGTTTGCCCAATGTGCAGGTGTCCAACGGGCGCGAGGTCGTTCTGACGGCCGAAGATGGCACGTATGAGCTGCCCGCCTATGACGACATGAACCTGATGGTCACAAAGCCTGCCGGGTACGCGACCCCGGTGAGCGCTGATATGGTTCCGCAATTCGCCTATATTCACAAGGTTGATGGGTCGCCCGACCTGCGTTTTGGTGGGATTGATCCAACTGGGCCGCTGCCCGAGGCCGTCAACTTCCCCCTGATCGAGGACGCGGTGGGAGCCGAGTTCAACTGTCTGATCTTTGGTGATGCACAGGCCTATACCAATCGCGAGATTGGCTATGTGCGCGACACCGCAGGCCAGATGTTGGCCACTGCCGATCTGTCCGACACCGAATGCCTGATCTTTGCAGGTGACGTGATGGGCGATGATCTGTCGCTTTATCCCCGGTTCAAGTCCATCATCGCCGTGGGCCAGACCCCGCAATACTTTGTCGGCGGCAACCATGACATTGATTTTGATGCCGAGGATGACAAGGACAGCTTTGACACGTTCCGACGTGAGTGGGGCCCGGAATACTACTCCTTTGACATCGGCGATGTGCATTTCGTCGGTCTGGACAACGTGCGTTACCCTTGCAACGGCGTCGATCCGCACCCGTTTTGTGCAACGGACGCCAACCACACCTATAACGGTGTGATCACGGGCCGACAGCTGGAATGGCTGGAGAATGATCTGGCCAACGTGCCCGAGGACAAGTTGATTGTTCTGACAGCGCATATTCCGTTTCAGACCTTTACCGACAACACGGCTGCCAAACACCAGACCGACAACCTGGATGAACTGGTTGCCGTGCTGGGCGATCGCCCGGTTCTGGGTTTGGCGGGTCACACGCATACCACTGAAAACATTGAAAAAGGCGAGCATTTCCACGGGTGGGAAGAGAACACCAATGTGGGTCCCGCGCCCTTTCACCAGATCATCGCAGGCGGCCTGTCGGGCAGCTGGTGGGCGGGTGATCTGAACGCCCAAGGGGTACCGCATGGCACGCAGCGCCTGGGCAGCCCGCGTGGGTTTTATGAGTTGGCGTTCAACGGGCCGGAGTTTGTCGACACCTACCGCACCTTCCACACCCATGAGGATGAACAGTTTCACGCGTCTTTCAACACGCCGCGTTTTCGCGAGTGGGCTGAGCGGTTGCTGACGTATCGCGCGCTCTATGAGCGTGAGTTTGACCAGACGCCCCCTGTGGTGCGCCGTGATCTGGGCGACATGCTGATGTTGACCACGGATGATCTGGCCGAGGGCACGTGGTTGACTGTCAATGTCTGGAACGGCTCGGCCTCGTCCGTCGTGTTTGCAAGCCTGAATGGCGGTGACGCGATGCCGGCCGAGCGGACCCAGTCCGGCACGGGCGAGGAGAAGCTGGAAGGTGTGGACTATGCCGACCCGCTGGCGCTTGCGATGCAGTCGACCCAAGGGTCTATCGCCGCGCGGTCGGTCGATGGTGGCGATGAGACCGCCGGTTTCACCACCTGGCAGGGCACGTCGTGGAGCGGCAAGGCCAACCCGTTTCAGGGTTGGATGTTGACCGATAACAGCAGCCACCTGTGGCGTCTGGACATGCCAAACGACCTGCCTGTCGGCTTGCACACGGTTGAGATCACCGTGACCGACCGCCACGACCGGGTATATCGCGACACGATTGCCTTCGAGGTGGTCGAAGAACTGCCGAACCTGGAATGGCAGGCCGAGTTCTGGGAATAGGTGCGCGAATTTATGACGGTTTTCTGACAGCAAATGTGGGGGACGGTCTTGCGGTCCCCCGCGACTCGGCGTACATCACCCGAACCAAATGGCGCGGGATGGAGCAGCCCGGTAGCTCGTCAGGCTCATAACCTGAAGGTCGTAGGTTCAAATCCTACTCCCGCAACCATTGGAACCGACACCCCGCCCGTCAAACGGCGGGGTTTGTCGTTTCCATCATCCGCCAGACTTGGAACCGCCCCGAACTCCCCATAAAGCTCAATTGCATGTCCATGTTCGTCATCGTCATCGGAAACCATCCGAACTTCTGACACCAGGTCGCGCAGCGCCTCCGTCGCTTTCGGCCGAGCGAGGTCGTCATTCAAAGAAGTCGTGAGGTCGGCGAAGAGCCCACTTTTGCCGATGTTGCGGCTTGCATGAACGTCTACGTCAGCTTTTTCACCGGATGACCTCACGTCGCCTTTCCAGCGTAAGAACGTCTCGCCACCGGCCTTCTAAGGGGCCGTAGCTCATCTTTCCCGGTTTTTCCCTCGTGCCGATGGCCTCGAATCCCAAGGTTGCATGGAGTGACAGGCTGGTTTCGTTCTCCGGGAAGATCTGGGCGACCAGCGTCCTGTTTCCGGCGTTCCCGGACGCCAATACTAAATCGTCCATCAAAAGGCGGCCGAGCCCACATCCTTACCGCAGGCGGCACGTTGACCGAGGCATCACCCACGCCTTGGCAGACCGGGCGGGTGGAGATTGAGCTGACACCAGCCCAGGCAGCGACAGTCCTGCCGTCTTTGCAATCAGGGGAAGTTCGCATTTGGTCAGAAAACGCGCATTGAAGCCGCGCCAGTCGTGCGACGTATCCCGGAAGGTGACGTGACCTTTTGCCGGGCCTTCTGCATCGAAAACTGCTACTGCGGCCTCAGATCATTCCGGTCTTCGGGTTGTGATGTCTATCAGGGCCATAGGGCCACCACCGCCAGAAGAACGGCCATTCCGACCAACGCCTGCAGCACTGCTCCGCCCGTCAGGATGCCGATGGCGCGCCCTTCGCTTTGCTCATCAGGCAGCGCGTCCCGCCGGACCAGCCAGTAGTAACTATCGTTGGGTAAGATCGCGATGAATGATCCGAGACAGATCGCAAAAACGGCAGCGATCTCGTTGACGCCGCTGGCCAGCACAATCGGCGCCGCGACGGGTGCGATGGCGGCAAAGGTCGCCATCGACGATCCCTGGGCCAGCTTGAACAACACAGTCAAAGCAAAGAGCGCAATCAGGGTGAGCGCCCCATCGCCCTGTGGCACCAGATTGTTCAGCGCCACCATTCCCGTCAGCACGGCCCCGAAGGCGCTTGCGGCCCCGATGACCAGGAGAAGGGACCCTGTTCGTCGAACCGCGCTGTCCAGACACGCGCGCCTCTCGTCCGATGGCGTTTGCAAAAGGGCGAGGATCGCGGCGGTGATCAGCGCACCCTTGGGCAGCAAGAGAAAGTCCAATGCTCCGATACCCGTCGGGCCGACAACACCGCCCGCGACCAGCAAGCCAGCCATCACCAAAAACGGTGCGAAGGCCCTCAGCAAGCGCCCGTTGTCCACCCCGCTTTCCGCTTCGATTTGCGCTGCATTGCCTCGGGTCGCGAAGCGCCCCCAGATCACGCCCGCCGCCCAAACCGGCAGCGTCAACAGCGCGCCGAACAAGAGCAGGATGGCGGGTTCGACCCCGGCCGCACCCGTGACACCAAGCCCGGCCGCGACAATCAAGGGACCTGCAGGATAAAGCAGCTTGAACCCCGCATAGGCGCCGAATGCCGTATCCATCTTGTAGCGCCCTGCCGCCGGAGAAAGAGCGGCATAGGCGGTGTCGGGACAGATCATGCCTGCGCCCGCAAACGGTGAGGCCAGCGCGACCGTCCGGCCCGCCGCATTTGACGCGATGTTCTGCCGCGACAGTGCCGCCGCCAGCGTAAACGAGGGCAAGAGGATCAAGGCAAACTCGCCGAGGGCGCGTCCGAAGCCGCTGTTGAACACCCCGACAACCTCGTCTGCACCCATACCGGCGGACAACCCAAGCATCAGTGTCAGGAGCACCATCCAGATCACAAGCGGCAAATCCGGCGCATAGCTTTTTAGACTGGAGGATGTGGGCTGTGTCGAAGACGCATCTGCCATGGTGGGTCCGATCTGTTATCTGAGTAAAACTCATGTTAAACGCAAGCTGAACTCCGGCTAAATGAGAAAACATGAGAGCCAGCATGCGCCAGACTCATGCAAAGCCACCGCTTCGATCCCTTCAGGTCTTCGAGGCTGCAGCTCGGTGTGGCAGCTTTACCGCTGCTGGTGAGGAGCTTGGCATCACTCAAAGCGGTGTGTCGCGTCAGGTGTCGGATCTGGAGGCAACGCTCGGTGTTGCGCTGTTTCGACGGAAGGGCGCAAGGCTAAGCGTGACCCCGGCGGGCGAGCGGCTGGCGCGCCAGCTTGGGGATGCTTTCGCGCGCACGTGGTCTGCCGTGGCCGATGCGCGGGCGTCCGATCAGGTTGTCACGCTGTCGATGCTGCCATCGGTCGCGGCGCGTTGGTTTGCACCGCGTTTAGGCGCGTTCATGGCGGCGCACCCGAACATTGATCTGCGCATCACGGCCTCCCGGCATCTCGTGGATTTTACGGCGGAAGGCGTTGACGCCGCCATTCGGTACAGCCCGGCGCCCTTACGCGATCTGGACGCACTCAAACTGGGCACGGAAACAGTGACGCCCGTGTGCTCTGCACTCTATGCCGAAGAACACGCGTTGCGCGCGCCAGCCGACATGTACCGCGCCACGCTTTTGTGTGGGGACATTCCTGAAGACTGGCCCGCGTGGTTCGACGCCGCCGGGTGTTCGCACCCTCCACCCACGGGTCCGCGCCTGGGGGACGATGGCGCGATCCTGCAGGCGGCGGTCGAGGGGCAAGGGGTCGCCCTCGGGCGTTCGTTGCTTGTTGCGGATGACATCTCAACCGGACGGCTCGTGACCCCTTTCACTATCTCGCTGGATGCTAGCCACGCCTATTGGTTTGTACGACCCAAAGGCATGGCACCCACACCGGCGATCAATGCAGTGAAAAATTGGCTTATCGGCCAGTTCGAAGAGTAAAGTTTGAAAGCGGTCCTTGGGCTGTTCGCAGCAGGGTCACCCCTTGTCCCGTGGTCGTTTGTTGATGCGGATTTCAGTCAGGGTCCAAACAGAGCCCAAAGGAGATTTTTTAGTTTTTTGCTGCGCGTGTGAGTGGCGAAGAAAAAACGCAAATGTGTGACAGGGCCTCTGCTGCTGGACAGCGAAGGGAACGGTCATCCATTGAGGAAGCAGTGCATATCGGGTGGTGAACTCGTAGCCCGCGGCACAAAACGGCCGGTTTTCAAAGTTCCGCACCGACAGCAGCCCATGCTGCCATCTCGTCATCGGCGATGGTCAATGACACCCGCCAGCGTTCGCCCGTTTTCCGAAGGATATAGACATGTTCCCATGCGACGATGATCGTGCCGTTCGCGCCGAGCATCCGGTACGCCATCCGGGCCTGCGCCACCCCGGGGAACAGTTCTTGTGCCGACAGCAGGTCGCCACTGGGTGTGACGACGCCTTGCTTGCGGTAAAAGCCCATCAACATTTCGCAATGGGTTCGGAACGCCACGCGATCCATTGAAAAATTGCCGGTCGGGGAGGGAAACAGGCCGACGTCGTCCCATAGTTCACTCAGGGCGGCGGCATCTTCGCGTGCGAAGGCGTCGATGTAACTGGCGAAAAAGGCCGTGATTTCGTCCTGGAACATAGGCCTTGGGCGGGTCATAGGCATGATCGCTCAGGCGACATCGGTTTCGGCTGCGGCTGTGGCTGATTGAAGCTGCATTTGGACAATGTCGGTGAACGCGAGGGTTGGGTTGGCCTCTGCCAGCATTCCTATCTTCATCCAGAATTCGGCCTGCGCGTTGATGGATCGACACATCACTGTGCTGGCACGCCGAACATCTTCGTGCAGGCTTTCGTCGATTTTGACCAGTCCCATGGCTGCCCCTGTAAGAGATATACGATATGTAAATGCTTCGTATATACTGCAATCAAAGGTGCAGGGAAAGAACCACAAAAGCGATTGGGCCACATTTGGGCACCGTATCGCCACATCCGGCCCGTTTCGTCAGCTGCTATCGCCCGATTTCGAGTGCATGACGTCGCTGATCATGCGGCGCAGCCAAACATGTCCGGGATCGTTCTGCACGCGTTCGTGCCAAACGACGCGATACCCGAAGTCGCCAAGTTCGACCGGCGGTTCAAGCAGCGTCAGGTTCATCGTATCGGCAAAGGTTTTGGCAGCACGGTACGGCATCGTCAGAAGCAGATCAGAGCTTGCTGCGGCCAGCGCGGCCACGGCAAAATATGGCAGGACCAGCGCGATGTGCCGCTCTTTTCCCAAGTTAGCCAATTCTCGATCAACGGGACCGGTGCGCCCACCCGTGACTGTCACCAGGATGTGCGCATAGGACAAGTAATCGTCCAGACCGATGGCCCTGTCAGCCGTGCGCGCAAGCGGATGGCCCGGCCGCACGATGCATGCAAATCGTTCGCGGTACATTTCCTTGGCGCGCAGGGCCTCGGGTACCGGATTGTCACTGTAGAACATCAGGTCCAGATCGTTGCTGCCCAACTCGTCGAATGACGTGGGTGTCAGAGGTTTGATATCCAGCTCTGCCTTGGGTGCCTGCCGAAAGAAACGCGCCGCAAGGCGCGGCAAGACGACCGTTGCGCCATAATCCGTGGTCGCGATCCGAAACCTGCGTTGGGAGTGCGCCGGTTCAAACACCGCAGCGGGTTCAAGAACACGCAGAACGTTTGCCAGCGCGTCCTCGAGCGGGGCGCGCAATTCCAGCGCGCGGGGTGTCGCCGTCATCTTGGATCCGCTTTTCACCAGCAGGCGGTCATCGAACAACTCGCGCAGCGATGCGAGCGCGCGGCTGATGGCCGGCTGGCTCATCCCAAGCAGCTTGGCGGTTTGGCCCACGCTCAAGGTCGTCAAAAGGCTGCGCAGAACGACAAGCAGGTTGAGGTCGATCTTCCGAAAGTCCTGTTCAAGCATGCGGCCCGGCCCTCTGGTTCTGGTGTGCTTTGGTCCTCACGTTATCCGCAAACCGGATAACGGATTTTCATATGCCGATGTTGAGGAATAATCGCGCATCCACAAGTCCTTCAGCACAGACACGCAACGCGTCGCCGACCCGCCCAAGGCAGGCCCGGCACGCACCGGAGACTGGAGGTCTTTATGAGCGACGATGATCGAATATCTTGTGTTCGACTGACCCGGCGGGGCGCGTTGGGCGCCGGAACCGCGGCAGCGACTGGCGCGCTTTTGCCTCGGAAGGCCCTGACCCAGGGCGCCGCGCCGGACCCCGTACCCGTTACCGAGCCGGGTTGGACAGTGCCCGTTACGACGATGATCAACGGAACGGCACATGCGCTTGAGATTGACGCGCGCGCCTCGCTGCTTGATCTGCTGCGCGAGCGCCTGGGTCTGAGCGGCGCCAAGAAAGGGTGCGACCACGGCCAGTGCGGTGCTTGCACCGTTCACATAGACGGGCGCCGGGTCGCGTCGTGCCTGACGCTGGCGGCCAAGATCGACGGTCGCGTGGTCACGACGATCGAGGGGCTGTCGGACGGCGACAGCCTGCATCCGATGCAGCAGGCTTTTATCGACCATGACGCGCTGCAATGCGGCTACTGCACACCCGGTCAGATCATGGCGGCGGTCGCCTGCGTGCGCGAAGGCAATGCCACCAGCCCCGACCGGATCCGCGAGTACATGAGCGGCAATATCTGTCGGTGCGGCGCCTATGTCGGGATCATCGCAGCGGTCGAGGACGCCGCCGCGCGGATGGGAGACAGCTGATGCAGGCGCTGAGGTATACACGTGTCACAACGCCCGAAGCTGCGATCGAGGCGCTCAGGACCGCCGGTGCCGGTGCACGGTACATTGCCGGAGGCACGTCGCTTTACGATCTGATGAAGCTGGGCATCGAGCACCACGACCACCTTGTCGACGTGAGCGGGATCGAGAGCCTGACCGGGATCGACACGGACGGCGACAGCCTGCACTTTGGAGGGATGGCGTTGATGGCTGATGTTGCGGCGCATCCCGTTGTCCGGGACGACTATCCGGTTCTGGCTGAATCTCTGACCACGGCGGCGTCGCAACAGTTGCGGAACATGGCCACGGTGGGCGGCAATCTGCTGCAACGCACCCGCTGCATGTATTTTCGCAATGGAGCCGACGGAACGTATCCGTGCAACAAGCGGGCGCCGGGATCGGGATGCGCGGCTCTTGGTGGGCGGGATCGTGGGCAGGCGGTGCTGGGCACATCGGATGCCTGCACAGCCGTGTCGCCCGGCGATTGGCCTGTCGCGCTGCTGGCCCTTGATGCGTCCATCGACCTCCTGGGGCCTGACGGTATCCGGACGGTGCCCATCGCAGATCTCTACCATCTGCCGGGGGCGACGCCTGATTTCGAGTTCAACCTCGTTCCGGGTGAGATCATCACAGCCATCACGGTGCCCAAGACGGCCGCGCGTGGATCAACCTATCACAAGATTCGTGACCGCGCTTCTTACGCCTTTGCACTGGCGTCGGCTGCGGTCGTTCTTGAGATGGACGGCGACATCATGCGGCGCCCGCGCGTGGCCCTTGGCGGTGTGGGCACGATCCCATGGCACGCGCCCGAGACCGAAGCAATGCTGGATGGCCAGCCGTTGACCCGCGCCCGTGCGCTTGCGGCGGGCCAAGCAGCCTTTGCCCGGGCGCGGCCCGGTCGTCAGAACGCATTCAAGCTGACCCTCGGGGCCGAAGTGATCGCCGATGCCGTGATGATCGCCGCCCACCGGGCCGCGCAATGACCTGACCAGACTTTCCAAAACCAACCACCTTACAGAAAGGAAGACGGATCATATGACACGTTCATTCACCTTCCCCGTTACAATTACCTTGTGTGCCGCGGGCGCGCTGTCGCTTGGCGGCACCGGTCACGCCCAGCCCGGCTGGTCCAACGCGGCCGCCATGCCGTCCCCCCGGCAAGAGATTTACGCAACCACGCATGAGGGCCTGATCTTTACAGCGGGCGGGCTCGCCGAAGGTGCGTCTGCCGTGCGGGATGACTTTCTGGCCTATGATCCGACCAGCGACAGCTGGCGAGAGCTGCCCGATCTTCCGGCGGCGCGCCACCATATCACGCTGTCGACGCTGGGCGATGTGATCTATGCCGTTGGCGGATTTTCGGGGGGCTTTCCGGACTGGCGGCCCGAGGCGTCCGCCTATGCGTTCGATCTGGCCCGGGGTGAATGGCGGGATCTCCCCAATCTGCCCGTCGCGCGCGGAGAGCACGTGTCTGCCGTCGCGGACGGGCGCATTTTCGTTATCGGGGGCCGCGTGGGCGGAACCGAAGGGGCGGCAAGCTTTACCGAGCACCGGGATACCGGGCGCGTCGATGTCTTTGATCCCGCGACCGGCATGTGGTCGCGTGGCATAGACGCCCCAACTGCGCGCAACAGCGCGGCAAGCGCCGTGATCGACGGACAGATCTATGTTGTGGGCGGGCGTCAGTACCTAGGCCAAGCCGATGGGTCCGGGGTCAATGTAAATGTCGCGGCACTTGAAGTCTTTGACCCCGAAACCGGATTATGGTCCGTGCGCGCGCCTATGCCCCGAGGGGCAGGCGGTCTGGCTGCCGCAGCCGTGGATGGCAAGCTGTATGTCTTTGGCGGCGAGCAATGGAGCCCCTCGCAAGAGGTGTTCGCCGATGGCTGGGTCTATGATCCAGCGACCGACGCGTGGGCGGCGATGCCGGACCTGAACGTGCCGCGCCACGGATTGGCCGCTGCGGCCATAGATACGCGCATCTTTACCATCGGTGGTGCAACTGAAACCGGTGCCGGCGATGTCGACGCCCACGAAATGCTGACTGTCGCCCGCTGACCCCACTCTCTCTAGCACCGGCCTGGCACCCCTGCCGGGTCGGAAGGAGCTTGCCATGACTCTGACCTCGACCCCCGACCGCCCCCGGACCGATGCCCGCGACAAGGTGCTGGGCCGCGCGCTGTTTGCCGCCGATGTGCCGATCCCGGGCCTTCTGCACGCCATGACGGTGCCTGCGACCATCGCCAAGGGCCGTGTCACGCAGATTGATACGCGCGAGGCCATCGCAGAGCCCGGTGTCGTTCGGGTTTTCACGCACGAAGACTTCGGCGACATTGGCGTGACCCCTGCCACCCTTGGCGGCAACCAGCCCGGATTTCAGCCGATGACCGGGACCGACATCCTGTTTCGGGGTCAGCCCGTCGCGATGGTGGTTGCGGAGACACTGGAAGCGGCAGCAGAGGCGGCGCGGCTGGTGCATGTGAGTTATGCGCCAGCGCCCTTCACCGCTTCAATGGGCGCGCCCGGGGCAGAACCGCAGCCGTTCGAAACCACGATCGAGGCGGGCGATGCGACCGGGGCGCTGGACGCGGCTGAGATCACGATCGAGGCCGCGTATGACCATCCGCAGAACCACCACAACCCGATGGAGCTGATCTCGACCACGGCGCTGGTTGAAGAGGGGCGCATCGTCATCCGCGAAGGCACCCAGAACACGGCGGCGATCAAATTTGGCACCGCCGGGGCGCTTGGTCTGGATCCCGATTTGGTCGATGCGCTCAGTCCCTATACGGGCGGCGGTTTTGGCCAAAAGAATGTGCTGCAACTACAGTCGGTGCTGGTGACACGGGCGGCCATCGCACTTGGCCGTCCGGTCAAGCTGGTGATGCCGCGTGCGCAGCTGTTTCACACGGCCTCTCATCGGCCTGCGAGCCACCACCGCATTCAGCTGGGCGCGGCGCGAGACGGTCAGATCACCGGAGCCATCTATGAAAGCGATCAGCAAAACGGACGCTATGACCAATTTCTAGGCTCGGCGCATAACGAGACGGTGAGCCGCGTGTATGGGATCCCCAACTGGACAGGGCGCGAACGGCTGGTGAGGGTTGACAGCTCACCGCCCGGCCACATGCGGTCGCCACACGAACATCCCGCGAGCTACGCGTTTGAGAGCGCGATGGATGAACTGGCCTATGCGCTGGAGATCGACCCCGTCGCGCTGCGCCTGGCAAATGACGCGGGCAGCGACCCGATCACGGGAAAGCCCTATTCCAGCCGGACGTTGAACGAATGCCTTGAGCGTGGCGCCGCGCGCTTTGGCTGGGATAGGCGCGTGCCTGCGCCGGGCTCGATGCGGGCCGAGGACGGGTCGCAAATCGGCTGGGGCGTCGCTGCCGGTGCGTATAAGGGATCCATGTGCCCGGCGATTGCGCGGCTGCGCATCCGGGCGGATGGTGTGACGCAACTGGCCATCACCGGGCACGAGATGGGTCAGGGCATTCGGAGTGCGGTGGCGTCCGAGTTGATGGAGGTCCTGGCCGTCAATCCGGACCGGATGGAGATCCGGATGGGTGATACGCGCGCGGCACCGCAACACCTGACCGCAGGATCATGGGGCACGGGCAGTGCGGTTCCGGCGACCCGTGCGGTGGCGGAGCGTATGCACGCCGCACTGACGGAACTGCTAGGCCCTCTTGAGCCGGGCGACGACGTCCATGCCAGGTTGATGGCGGTGCGGCGCCCCTATCTGGAGGTGTCGGTCACGCAATTGGGTCTGGATCAGACGCAGGCGCATCTTGACCGGATGCTGCGCGGCGCGCCCGCTGCCATCGGACCGGAATACAACGATTTGGTCGCCTTCAGCTGGATTGCGCATTTCATCGAGGTGCGCGTGCATCCGACGCTGCGGCAGATCCGGGTGCCCCGTGTCGTGTCCGTGGCCGATTGCGGGCGCGTGATGAACCACCGGACAGCGACCAGTCAGATTCATGGCGGTGTGGTCTGGGGGATCGGCGCGGCGCTGCACGAGGTTGCAGAGATCGACCCGCGATATGGGTTTGTGTTGAACAACGACATTGCCGATTACGTCATGCCGGTCAACGCGGATATCGGCGACATCTCGGTCGAGCTTTTGGACCAGCCGGATCTTGCGCTGAACGCATCTGGCGTCAAAGGCATCGGTGAGGTTGCAATGGTTGGTGTCAGCGCGGCGGTTGCAAACGCGGTGTTCCATGCGACAGGGCGACGGGTGCGGCACTTGCCGATCCGGGTTGAAGATTTGATGTGACGCGTGCGCAGATCCCATAGGACTCAAGCATTCAAGATGATCGTGTGGTTGTGGGACTTGGGTCGCCAAAATCCACTCCGGGATCGCACCGGGACCGTTACGTCGCTCTCCTATTCGGTCTCTCGGTAAAAGACATAGCCCGCATGGTACAGGACCCCATCGCGGAACCGCCCATCGGCATAAAAGCCCGTGTCGTCCCAATACTGGATGATATCGCCTGTGACACGATAGCGGCCACGGTAGGCGCTTTGTCTTGTGCCGCGAGCTTCGTCGTAGCGGCCATTGGGTAGCAATTCGTGGCGGATATGGCCGTCTTCGGTGATCCACATGCCGATGAAGGCGTGATCTTGTGGGCTCGTTTCCTCGGCCGGGCGCGGCGAGCGGGGAAAGTCTGTCGTCACAAACTGTGCGTGGGAGTTTGACGTCGCCATTAGCGTGGCCACGATTGCGAGAAAAAAGGTGCGCAAGGCATGGTTTAGTCTCCGTTTGGAATGGCGGTGGATGTGCATGGTGCCGCCTTTGCAACAAAGGTGAACGAGGCGGGATGCGCCCCTGTCCGGATCATTCGGAACGCGGTTCATTGTTGTCGACCAGCGCGTCATAGGCGCGAAGATCAAGGAAGGCTTCGGCGTGCGTGACCAGCCCATCTTGCATCGTCATGATCCAGAGAAACTGGTTTTCATAGATGCCTCCGCCCGTTGTCGGTGCGCTGCCGTCCCAGCGAACGATCACTTGGTCGCCGTCGGCCCAGATATGGTGCACCTCGGGCAACAGGGGTGCGGTCAGGCGGCTTGTGACCGGTCGGGAGGCTTCTTCGATGAAAGCATCGAAATCCGTGTAAACGCCTGCGACGGGTCCGGTGCCGTGTATCGTCCAGACGATATTGTCGGACAGGATATCGCCGAAGACATAGGTGCCCTGCTGCCAGGTCTCGAACGCCTCGGTGATGATACGCTCGTTCTCAGCGGTGGTTGCGGGTGTCTGCGCGAGGCTCGCTGTCGGGGTCATCGCCAAGGCACCGCCAAAGAAAAGGACGATTTGTCTGAGTGTCATCGTGTTGTTCTCCTGCATGGCATCCGGATCACGCGGCGGATGTCGTGGGGCGGATGGTGATTTCGGTCGTGTCGACGTCGGCTGGTGCCTCGATCACCTGTCGGACGGCGCGGGCTATGTCGGCGGGCTGCAAGGCGATGGACCGGAACGCATCCATTGCCCCCTTGGTTTCTTCGTGGGTGATGGTCGACGCCAAATCGCTTTCCACCACGCCGGGATTGACGCAGGTGGTGCGGATATGCGGGCTTTCCTGCCGCAATCCGTCGGTGATCGCGCGCACCGCAAACTTCGTTGCGCAATAGACCGCGCCGGTCGGCACGACGTAAAGCGCGCCGATGGAGCCGATGTTGATGATCTGGCCGGATTGCTGCTTGTCCATCTGCGGTAGGACCGCCCCAATGCCCCAAAAGACGCCTTTGACGTTTACGTCTACCATCTGGTCCCACTCATCGAGTTTCACGGCGGACAGCGGGGACAGCGGCATGACACCGGCGTTGTTCACTAGAACGTCAATGCGGCCCCAATTTGTGATGGCCTGTGAGGCAAACGCCTGCATTGCATCCCGGTCGGTCACGTCGAGCGTCATCGACCTGGCCGTGCCACCATTGTTGGCGATCTCTTGGGCAAGTGCCTCGATCCGGTTGCCGCGCCGCGCGCCCAGCAGGACCTTGGCACCCGCCGCGCCCAATTCGCGTGCAATGCCCTCACCGATGCCGCTGGATGCGCCGGTGATAAGGATGACTTTGTCCATGGTGTTCTCCTGATGTCATGCGTGCGTACAAGGTCACCCTTGCCGCAACCGCAGAGGTATGCGGCCGCTCGGGGTGCTGATAGACCGATCAAACGGGATTGTTGCCTGATCCTCCGGCGCGCGGCATGATGGCGCGACACCTGGTCGACAAAGCGCCCGCGCCCCATATTGATCGGGCCCATGATGGATGACGCAACCACCGCTGTGTCGCTTGACACCCTGGCGCGGCGTATTGCTCGATACGCCATGTGCGATGGCGTGCACCAAACGGATGTACCGGGTCTGCACCTGATACGCAGCGCGCATCCAACCCAGGAAATTCACACAGTCCATGCGCCCGCCCTTTGCATCGTTGTTCAGGGGGCGAAGCGGGTCGTTTTGGCGGATCAGGTCATCCAGTACGATCCCGCGCACCATCTGCTGGTGTCCTTCGATCTGCCCATTGTCGGGCAAGTGATCGAGGCCATGCCATCCCGCCCCTATCTGTGCCTGCGGCTTGACGTGTCTACGGATCGGCTTGCGCAGCTGGCGACCGAGTGTCTGGCAAGCACGGACAAGACCGTTCAGCGGCCGGCTTCCTGTCCAGGTCTGTGTTTGGGCGAGACGACCGCCAAGGTTTTGGGTGCCGCCGATCGCCTTTCACGTCTTGTCGAGACCCCTGACGACATCGCTGTTCTGGCCCCGCTTTACGAGCGCGAGCTGCTTTACCGGGTGATGCGGACCCAACAGGGGCAACTGGCTGTGTACAACGTGCTCGGCCTTGGCCGTGGGGCGCAGGTCGCGCGGGCCATCACTTGGCTGCGCCAGAATTATCGCGCGCCGTTCGAGATGAAAAAACTGACCGAGTTCTCAGGTCTGCAACACTCGGCGCTGCATCAACATTTCAAGGATATCACCCGGATGACCCCGCTCCAGTACCACAAGCAATTGCGGCTGCATGAGGCGCGGCGGTTGATGCTGTTTCAGAACCGGACCGCTGCCGAAGCCGCATTCTCGGTCGGATACGAAAGCCCATCCCAATTCAGCCGGGAATATCATCGCCTGTTTGGCCAACCCCCGATCCGCGATGTTGAAACGCTCTCGCGGACATTCTTTTCTCCTGACATGCCGTAATGGTGGGGCTGCGTGCTGGCACATGTTGAACAGACCGCGGTGGCCCAGTGGCGCCTTGTTCTTTTTTTGACAAAAGTCGTCTGAGCCCGGTGTGAGCATGTATTTTGTTAAAAGCATTCTGCGCAGTCTGGCACAGAACGTCGTTCTCGTTCCGTTTGAGCTCAATAAGAATAGCGTTCATAGACGTTTAGCCACCTTTTACGCTATGCTGGTGACCGATGTGCCTAGGGCACTCAACATCGGTCTGCCCGGCAACAGACGCGAGATATTGGATCGACCAACAAAATGCCTCGAAAGTGCGATCTTGATCATGCGTTCGAAACCTACAGTCAAAAACCGCTTCCGCGACATGGGGCGCAATGCAGCAAGAAATGCGTCACAATTGCAGTGCGATGCTGCGTTAGCAAAGGCTGAAAACCTCAGGTCGGTTTTGTCCCGCTTGGTGACCATTCAAGTACGACAAAAGAAGGCCTGGTCTTTTTGTGAGGAAATACCAACCTAAGTCAGGCTCAGCTTTTATGTGCCGACTCTATTTACGGCACCAAGCCCTGGAACTCCTAAAACTGATAGGTCAGTCCCAGGAACGTGCTCACACCGATGTCTTCGTCGACGATCGGGCTGTCGGTGACCTCGTCTGGGAGGAATTCTGCACGCACCGAGCCGACCAGATTGACGCGATCATTGATCGGAAAGACCGATGTCAGTGCAATATGGGGGATGATGACATCGCCAGGATCGTATTCGGGTCGGCCCGCTAAGGCTTCGCTTGCAAGAACACCGTAGGAGTACCGCGCGAGGTCATCGCTGAGCCATGTGAGGCCCGCAGAGACAAGCAGCGGCGTTCGACCGAGCGGGATCGCCTGGCTTAGCTCTGCCGAGATTTCCTGGCCGCCGTGCTCATCGGTAAGTTCGGTGACAGCGCGAAGCTGCAACTGCGTTCCGCGGGCAAAGCTGTAGCGCAACTGGGCCCCGCCATCGACAGTGATGTCTCGGTCGATCCCATCCAGAAACGCGCTGTCCGGGTCATCCAGGGCCGAAAAGCGTGGGGAGATGACGCCGCTCAGGCGGACCTGTGGGTTGGAGAATACTGTTACCCGGAGGCCTTCGGGGATGCCGACGCCAAACCGTTCAGACTCGTAGCGCAACAGCGGCAGGGCTTGGACGTCGCTGCCTTCGCCTGTGAAGATCGAGTTTGAATAGGCCATCCCGACGCCGAGGGAAAACCCTTCCGGGGTTTGCTGCGCGAGAGCCGGGGAAAGGCCACACGCCAAAATGAGCAGAGCGATGACCGAGTGTTGGAGTTTCATACTGCGTAGGCCTTTGTTCGTAGACGTGTTCAGTTTGCGGGATTCAGGGTCTGGCCGTTGCCCATCGTGAGGCCACCATTGGCCGCCACCGACACAGTGCCGCATTGATCGCCGCGGGGTGTGGTCAGGCAAAGCTCCGTCCCCGAAAGGGACCAGCTCCCGCTTCGCTCGCCCATCGGCCCTTGCATGCTTAACGTGCCACCTTCGAGAAACGTCATCTGCATTCGCATACCCATGCGCCGCATCTCGAAGGAGTTGCCCGTGATGTGTTCCGCGATGGCGGCGTCGCCTTCTGCGGCCACACCGGTCGGCGTAGCGAGGGCGATGGCGCAGAGGACCGGCAGGATCTTGAAGGACATGTGCATCTCCTGATTCAAACACTTGTTTGAGGTATATTCGCCCGCTAGAACGAGTCAAACGAATGTTTGAAGGGAGCATCGCGGATGGGCGAAACTCAGCCAGCGAAGAGCGCGCCTGACGAGGGGACGACCAAGGCCGACTTGGTCCGTGCGGCCTTGGCGCATTTCGGGGAGCACGGGTTCGAGGCGACCTCGGTGCGGGCCGTTGTGCGAGACGCGGGGCACAATATCTCCTCCATCAAGTATCACTTCGGATCCAAGGAAGGGCTGTACGACGCCTGCGTCGTTGCTGTCGCGCAGCGCATGAACGTCGAAGGCCCGGGAGAGATGCTCGACCTGCTTGCCGATGATCCCGCTCTGCTGACGCCGGAGAAGGCGCGCAGCGCGATCCGAGTGATTGTCGGGGCGGTCCTTCGCGATGCTCAAAAACAATCGTCCCGCTCGGAAGGTCGGTTCATGCGCCGTGAGATCCTGATGAACGGTCGTGGCGCGGACCTGTTTTTGAAGGAGGTGTTGGGGGGTCACATCGATCTGATGTCCGCGCTTGTCGCCTGCGCTGAAGACCTTCCGGCTGACAGCCCTATCGCACGTCTGCGGGCGCTCGCGATCATTGGCCAGACGACGTTCTTCCTGACGGCCGAGGCTATTACACGCAAGGCCATGGGATGGGACACCCTGAAAAACCACGTCCCTGAATTGATCGATGCCATCTACCCGATGGATCGCAACCTGAAGGCACTTCTATGAATTGGCGTATCCTCTTGTTCATCCCTGCAATCGCCGTGGGGATCGGGGCCTTTATGATCATCAACAATCGGGGTCCTGAGCCCGCGACAAGCAATGGGGTACGGCCACTGGTTCCGGTGCGGGTCGCAGAGGTTGTCCTTGAACCTGTCGAAGTCTCTGTGACGGGATATGGCCGGGTCGAGCCCGTCCGTACTTGGGAGGCGATCAGCCAGGTCGACGGGCAAATCATCTCGACGACCGAGGACCTAGCCGTGGGCGGATTTGTGTCCGAAGGCCAGGTGATAATCGAGGTTGATCCACGGGACTACGAGATCGCGCTTGCGCGCGCCGAGGCCAACTTGGCTATCGCCGAAACCCAGTTGTCAGAACTGAACGCCCAAGAAGAAAACACTGCCGAACAGCTGGCGCTGGAGCAACAGATCGAGGCCGTTGTTCAGGCGGATGTGGATCGCAGGGCAGCCCTCGTGGAAAGCGGGTCAACTTCGATCGCATCGCTGGAACAAGTGCAGCGAGACCTGATTTCGCAGCAGCGGCGGGTGTTGGACCTTGAAAACGCCCTTGCGCTTTTTCCTGTGCAGCGCGAAAGCGCCGAGGCGACACTCGCATCGCGTCGCGTTGACGTGGAAGAGGCCGAACGCAACCTTTCGGACACGCGCATCATCGCGCCGTTCGATGGGCGGATTCTGGAGGAGAACGCAGCCGAAGGCGTCTACATCCGGCCCGGAGACAGGTTGCTGACGATTGCGGGCGGCGACACGGTCGAGATCGTGGCCGAGGTGCAACCGGCAGCGATGTCGTCTGCCCTTGCGCTGCTGATCCCCGACGCGGCTGACGTCATCGAGCGGTTCAACCCGTTCGAGACGGATGCGGCGATCAACGCTCTGAACGCCGCTGGCATCTCGGCGACGGTCGTTCTGTCGCAGGGGACCGACTACCGCTACCCGGCCCGGATCGTCCGGCTGGATGGATCCGTCGACAACACGACCGGCACAATCGGCATCGTTGCCGAAGTAGACGGTGCCGGCATACCGGACCCCGCAACAAGGCGCCCACCACTCACGAACGGAGCCTTTGTCGCCGTCCTCTTCCAGGGATCAACGCAAGAGCCGCAGGCCGTCGTGCCCCGGTCCGCGCTTATCGAGGAAGAGGACGGTGCTTACGTCTATGTCGTCGACGACGACACGCGCCTCGCGCGGCGAGACGTGACCGTTGCGGGGCGCAGCGCAGGCGACATGGTGATTTCGTCCGGTCTTGCGGCTGGCGATACGCTGGTCCTGACCCCACCGGAGCCCGCCATTCTGGGCACCTTTCTCGCCCCCGTCCGGGACAGCGTTCAGACGGCCGCGCAGGATATCTCGCAATGATCCGCTATTTCGTGCTGCATCCGGTTGCGGCGAACATCCTGATGCTTGCTGCGGTCATTCTGGGTCTGAGCGTCTTAACCGGGATCGAGCGGGAAAGCTTCCCCGAGTTCACGCCCTCGCGGGTGACGGTCACTGTCCTCTATCCTGGCGCGTCCGCCATTGATGTGGATGAACAGGTTTGCGCCGAACTCGATGCGTCGCTCAATGGTCTCTCGCAGTTAGACGATATCGAATGCGAATCTACCGAAGGGCGGGCCACGTTGACCCTGACGATGGTAGAAGACGGCGATATCTCGCAGTTCTTCAACGATGCGCTTTCGGACGTGCAGGCGATACAGGGACTACCGGCTGATGCCGAAGAGCCGACTGTCGCCATCGCGGGCCAAGAGGAGCAGATCCTCTTGCTCGCTATCTCCGGAATCGACGGGCAAGGCGGGCTGTTGCGCTATGCCGACGAACTGGCCGTACGCCTGTCCGCGCTGCCTCTGGTCGCCGACGCGGAGGTGGGCGGGATCAGCCAGCAGGAGTTCCGTGTCGCCCTCGATCAGTCGGCGTTGCGACGCTATGGCATGTCCGCACGCGACGTGATTGATGCGATCAATGCTAGGTCGTTCAACCAACCGCTGGGCACCGCGCAGACCGATACGCTCGACGTCACGCTGCGCTATGAGGGTGTCCGGCGGTCGGCGGTGAGTATTGAAGACATCGTCATCCGCGAAACCAGCGTCGGCGGCTTCGTCCGGGTTTCGGACGTTGCGAACGTCCGGCTGATCGACGCCCAGCCAGAGCTGCAATCCATCATCGACGGACAGACCGCCGCAACGATCCGCGTGCTGAAAACCGGACCTGCCGATGCCATCGATGCCTTTGCGCAAGTGCAGGAAATCATCGACGTGGAGGAGGAACGCCTCCCGGACCCGTTCGAGATCACAATCGTCAACAACGAGACCGAGAATATTCAGGACCGCATTCGCGTCATCGCGACAAATACCGGTGTCGGGCTTGTGCTGGTGCTGCTCGTGATGTCGCTGGTCTTCAGCTTCAAGGAAGCTTTCTGGATTTCGGCGACCCTGCCCATCAGCTTCCTCGGCGCGTTCTTCATCATGAATGCGATGGGGATCACCATCAACATGATCTCGCTCATCGCGATGCTCATGGCTGTGGGTTTGATCATGGACGACAGCATCGTCATCGCCGACAACATCGATAAATGGCGGGGACGGGGCAGCGACAAGCAGGCCGCTTACAAGGGCTCTGCCGAAGTTGCACCTGGCGTGTTTTCGTCCTTCCTGACAACTGCCTGCGTATTCACGCCGCTGATGTTTCTGTCGGGGGAGCTTGGCTCGATCCTTGAAGTCGTGCCCATCGTCCTGCTGGTCGTACTGGCCGTCAGCTTGGTCGAGGCATTTCTGGTGCTGCCCAACCACCTGAGCCACGTGCATGCAAACCGAGAGAAGCAGAACCGGCGCTTTGTGCCCCGCATGATCGAAGCGCTCGTGGAAAAGGCCGTCCTACCTATCACCCGTTTCTGCGTGGAATGGCGCTATGCGACTTTGGGTCTGACATTCGGTGTTTTGATCGCAAGCGTCGGGCTGATCACGTCCGGCACGATCAAGGTGGTCGGATTTCCGACGACCGAAGGCGACACGATTGAAGCCCGAATTGCATTGACCGCCGGCTCCCCGCTGGAGCGAACCGAGATGACAGTGGCGCGGATCCTCGACGGTATCGAGGCTGTTGATGCGGAACTCTCCCCACTGACGGACGGCAGCCAGCCCCTCGTGGAACGGGTGCTCGTGCGCTATGCCACCAACTCAGACGTCCGAAGCAATGGTCCGCATACGGCGACTGTGACTGTGGACCTGCTGGAAAGCGCGCAGCGCAACGTCACGGCGGACGAGGTCGCGGCCCTCTGGGAGCACAAGACCGGGCCCTTGGCCGACATCGCTCAGTCCAGCTTCATCCAGACATCCGGCACGCCGGGTGGGTCGGACCTGGACGTTCAGCTGTCCTCCCGCGATCTGACGCAGCTGGAATTGGCCACGGCTGATCTCTATGCCCGCCTCATCGCGCGCCCGGATGTGACGGGGGCCTACAACGACTTCTCCGGCGGTCAGGCGCAGATAGAGCTGAACCTGAACGATTTCGGTGCGGCGGCTGGTCTGACACCCCAGAACCTGACAGGCCAGCTGCGCGCCGCATTCTCTGGTTCTGAAACCGATGAGTTCAGCCAGGGGTTTTCCGATATCGCAGTGCGGGTCGAGATAGCGGATACCGTGCCTACCATTGCGGAGCTAGAGCAGTTCCCCATCGTGCTGCCATCGGGCGGCAGCACGCCGCTGGCGCAGGTGGCAGACATCCTTTCCGTGGAAGGCTACACCCAGATCACCCGCCAGAACGGCGAGGCAATTGCGCGGATCATCGGCCAGATTGATCGCGGGGCGACCACGTCCACCGCGATCTCAAACGTGGTCCTGACGGAATACGCCCCGGTGATTATGGAACTTTACCCGGATGTCAGCGTCGGCATCGGCGGGGCCACGGAGGCACAGCAGGAAACGCAAAGCTCGATTGTAACGGCGCTTCTGGTAGGTCTGATCGGCGTCTACCTGATCCTTGCCTACCAGTTCCATTCCTACACGATGCCCTTTGTGGTGATGCTGTCGATCCCATTTGCGATCATTGGGGTGGTGTTGGGCCACATGGTCGTGGGGATCGACCTTGCGATGCCCAGCTTTGTCGGCTTTGCTTCTCTCGCCGGGATCGTGGTCAACAACGCGATCCTGTTTCTGACGTTCTTTGAGATGGAGAGCGAGGACAGTGCGGCCAAAGGCGCCATCGAGGCAGTGCGTCACAGGTTCCGCCCGGTCCTGCTCAGCTTTAGCACCACATTTGTGGGTCTTCTGCCGATCATCTTTGAGACCTCGCCCCAGGCACAGACCATGGTGCCGCTTGTGACGGCTGTGGCATTCGGCCTGCTGTCGTCGACGTTCCTGACGATCTTTGTGCTGCCATCGGCGCTGACGATCTATTTCGACTGGGCCAACCTGCAGAAATGGCGCGACAGTCGCGCCTATGCAGATGAGCCGGAGGCAACGCCAGCGGAATGACGCTGAACCGCCGAAGCGTGCTGATTGGAAGTTCCGCCGACGTGTTGACCGGTTGCTCATGGCGGGGCCCGTTGTCGGCGTTTGACGGTACTTGCGGCATCGGGGAACAACCAATCATCGCCGCAACGAACCGGGCGAGCTGTCCACCGAGAACGGCGAAGAGAAGACCGTGATGATCGATGCGACGGCTGCACTCGTAATCTACTGGCTGTGAAACTCAATGAGTCCAGAGCCTAAGGCGCAGTTCGTCCAAACCCGTAAACGCTGCAAGCACTCTCCTTCGATCATGTGGACGGATAGGTTGCGTGCAGTCCGATGGTTTGATCTCTGAGTTCTTGGGTCAGTCCAGCGCGTGTCTCTACCGCAGCGAATTGCGCTAATGGTAGAAAGCCATGTTCAGGCTGCTGTTCACCCGCACTTGCTCCTCATTGCGGTACATGTCCACCCCAGTAACCGGAGGTCTTTTGTTACGCACACTTTCTTATTTGAATGATAGCAAATACTTGCGATTTTTCTGATGCCTTTTTACCAGGTTTTGCATCCGTTTGCCTTGCTCGGGGATAAAGCGGGCGCTCGTCGCGACATAATGAGGGTCCAAGATTTCGGGGAACAAGTTTGCAATCTCCCTTTGTGCATCACCGGACACAGATTTTAGTGCTTCGGGGCCGGTAAACAGGCTTTCCGTCGGCGCGCCATTTGAAAACACAATCTCGTGGCGATCAAAGAGCATGTGAAAATATGTGACATCTTGCAGATCGTCGACAATATCGATGCCTTCGATATCCAATAGCTTGATTGCCGGGATGAGGACCTCATCGGCATCAAACATTCGTATCGCAATCGCTGATCGCACCAGGACGCGGTGCTGTCGCGAAACCATCAGATCACTATTCGGAAGACCGCTCCCGAGTGCCCCTGCACGAATGCGGATTGGTCTCAGTTTCGGATTTTCGGAAAGTGTTTCAGAGGAGACCTGTGTGCCGCCCATCCATCGGATGTCCTGGTATCCGTTGTCCATCGTCAAGACACGGTCACCAATCCGCAGTTCCTCGATGTGCCGCTCCCCCCTTACGGTTTTGATCCATGTCCCTTTGGCGAAACAAACGACATTGGTGTTGTCGAAGGTCAGGTCGTCGCCAGTCACCGTGCCGCCAGCACCGTCTTGCAAAGTGAGATCAACATCTCCGATTTGCGCCGTGTAGTTGACCCCACCGATGATGCCATCCAATTGGCCATCCGCGGCGTCTGCTCGCATCATGGCCAGAGCATTTCCAAAGTTGCCACCGACCCCATTCACACCGGTCAGCGTTGTTGTGTTATAGAAACCGCTTAGGTCTACGAAGTCGTTGTTTGATTGGTCTCCGTCATTGATCGAGCCGGTGTTGCCGACATTGAAATCGGTAATGATGTCTGCGCCTTCACCGGCACCTTCATTGAAGACATCGTTGCCGAGGCCACCGGTTATCGTGTCGTCTCCTGTGAACAGATTGAACGTGTCATCACCGGAACCACCATCCAGCAGATCGTTTCCAGCGCCAGAGCTGATGACATCAGCACCTTCATCGCCGGTGACCGTGTCGGCGGCGTCACCCCCGGTAAACGTGTCATTCCCGTCACCCAGATTGATTGTGTTCGACGATCCGACTGCGTTAAAGACTGTGACTGCGTCATCATCTGCTCCGGCATCAATGTCGACAGTGACGACATTGCCAGTAACCGTTATCGTGTCGTTTCCAGCGCCTCCACTAAAGCTGCCGCCATCCCCGTCATCCGTGATGACATCTGCGCCGTCACCTGCGGAGACGTTGTCGAACCCTTCGCCGGTGGAAATCGTATCATCCCCGGCGTTGGCGGAGATATTGGCGTCTTCCAGATCCGTCGGTCCCGCATAGTCCGGTCCGTCAATCGTGGAAAACAGGCCAACTTGTCCGGCAGCTTCGTAATAGATGATGACGATCTCGTGTTGGCCGGGCCCGAGCGTCACACTGCCTGTTTCGATTGTTCCGACGGGCCGCGCCTGATCGCTTTCAACGACTTCCTGGCCGTTCACATATAGCCGCGAACCGTCGTCGGAATTGAGCGTAAATGTGTATTCGCCACCGTTCTCGACCTCGAGGGTCGTGGAGATGCGAAGCCCAAAGAAATTGTTGTCGTTTCCCAGTGTGCCGGACTGGGTGGGCAAGTTCAGGGTGTCCGACGTACCTGCGTTATAGACCGTTTGGCCGGGACCCAATGAGCCGTCAGAGATGTTGAAGCCCGCTGCTGCCAGGCTGTTGTTGGACAAGCTTGGGAATTCAATCCATTCAAACCAAAAGTTACCCGCTTCAAACGTGTTGTCGGGGTCTTGGTTAACACCGCCAGTGTTGTTACTGCCTGTCACGTTTGCCACGGTCGGTGTCCTTCAATCTCTTAATCAGATTTGCTTGAAAAACTCACCTTGCTGGAAACGGAAGCGAAGTAAGGTTTCTCCGGCGACGTTCTGAATTCATCGATAGCGCAACCTGATGAACCGCATTCAGATCATAGCTTCATCGCGCTGAGCTAATGTTTTCAAGCGCGACCAACGACCAGCATTCACAATAGAATCTCGTCACGGCGACGCAACTTGCAAGTAACATACACGCATCACGGGTATAGTGCGATGCTGCAAAAAGCCCAGCAAGCACACGACAGACGCGAGCAATCGGGTGGCATTTTTTCGCGTAGAGTCGAATTTCTGTGCAAGTCTGCAGTGCTGAATCGATGAAGCCGGCGGAGGTGGGGCCGATCTCCCAGTAGCGGCTAAGTGAGCGAAAACAGAGGCGTAGACTTGATTTGCACAGGTCGACATTCAGGCTGCAACCGAACACGCCACTTGGGGGCTCTGTCGATGCGCCATCTCAAAGCGGCCTTGACCACAAAGGTTTTGTAATCTGTCCGCAGTTGTACAAATTAGTGGTTTTTAGCAGGGGCTGGCTGCATGCTGAAAGCTCTGGAAAATCCTGGAGCACAAACCCTGGGCAAAAACCAGCTTTGGTTCTGTCGTGTTTTTAACCGCTACTTGAAGAGCGGACATTGGCACGCAGTGCAGCATTCGATCGTTTGGGCGCTCAGCCGACTTCGGCGCCAGTGCAACATCGCGCTGCCGACCTGGCCACACTCTGATGAGAGCGGCCCATTGCGGACCTCCACCACATGGTCAACATGCTGCGTCGCGGCCCGTCATTCCGGACTTTCGCTGCGGGTGCAAAGCCTGAAGTGCAGCGAACTCACAGTTCTCAGGACAAAGCGCGCTCACGCTGCAAAGCGGAAATCAATGGGTCCTGACCCTAAATCAAACATGTGATCAATCTAGACCAGACATTTCAGCGGGGGTAGGCTGCCGCGGTTGCGCCCTCCCGCAACCAAAAACGCCGTCCTTCGGGGCGGCGTTTCCCGTTTCAGCCCTCATGCCCGGCAGCCTGTCGCACCAGTGGAACCAGATCCTGCAATGCTGGCCCCATCGGGTTGGTGGCGCGCCATACGACACCTATGGACCGACCGGGGGCCGCGCCGGAGAAGCGGTTGATGCAGACCGGTGCCGACCGGGTTTCGACGTCGATGGCCATGTCCGGGATCAGCGTCACCCCGATCCCTGCGCCGACCATTTGCACCAGCGTGCCGAGCGAACTGCCATCGAGGCCCCCGCGTGGCCGGTTGGGGTTGATGTTGCAGAACGACATGGCCTGGTCGCGGAAACAGTGCCCTTCTTCCAGCAGCAGCAGGCGCATCTTGGCCAGTTCATCAAGCGCCACGGGGCGCGCATCGGCATCGGTGTCGGGCCTGACCAGTACCATTTCTTCGGAAAAAACAGGCGTTTCGACCAGCGTGGGTTCGTCCAATGGCAAGGCGACGATGGCAGCATCAAGCTGGCCATCTGTCAGTTCGTCGATCAGGCGGGGGGTGACGGTCTCGCGCACATGCAGGTCAATCTGCGGGTATGTTTGGGTCAGTTGGCTGATGAGATTGGGCAACAGGTAGGGCGCGACGGTCGGTATCACGCCCAGACGCAGGCGGCCCAATGCGCTGTCCCGTGCCGATGCGGCCCAGTCGCCCAACTCGTCCACCCCTTGCAGGATGGCGTTGGCCTGCCCCGCAAACTCTTCGCCCCGTGGGGTGAGGCGGAGGGCCCGGGGCTGACGTTCAAAAAGCTCAAGGCCAAGAGCGTCTTCCAATTCGCGGATCTGGACAGACAGGGCGGGTTGGGAAATGGCGCATCTTTCGGCGGCACGGCCAAAGTGCAGTTCTTGCGTGAGCGCTTTGAAGTATCGCAATTGTCGGAGCGTAATATTCATAGGATTTAGTTATTACAGCGATTGAAAAATGCAACTTCTCATAATCAATGATGGGCTTTATCGTGCGACGTACACACTGCCGGTTCACTGATACTTCAACCGAATCGGAGGCATCCAGACGCGCGGCAGCGGGGCGGCAAATGAATCTGAAGACAAGTCTAGAATGATTCTCAACTGGCCTTAGATGTCGCGGCAGCACCGACACCAAAGCAGCAAAAACGGAGACTGACATGGACGGCAACGATATTGGCAAATGCCCCGTCATGCATGGCGCAAGCCTGGCCAGCACATTTGGCGGACGCACCAACAAGGATTGGTGGCCAAACGCCCTGAAGGTCGAGGTGCTGCACCAGCACGGCGCACGGGTCGATCCGATGGACCCCGATTTCGACTATCGCGAAGCGGTGAAGGGGCTGGATTTCGACGCTGTCAAAGCCGACCTGCACGCCCTGATGACCGACAGCCAGCCTTGGTGGCCAGCGGATTGGGGGCATTACGGCGGCTTCATGATCCGCATGGCCTGGCACGCGGCGGGTACCTACCGGATGCAGGACGGTCGCGGTGGCGGCTCGGCCGGTGACCAGCGCTTTGCCCCGCTGAACTCGTGGCCGGACAACGCCAGCCTGGACAAGGCACGCCGTTTGCTGTGGCCGATCAAGAAGAAGTACGGCAATGCCCTGTCCTGGGCCGACCTGATGCTGCTGGCCGGTAACATTGCTTATGAATCCATGGGCTTGAAGACATTTGGCTTTGGCTTTGGCCGCGCTGACACGTGGGCGCCTGGTATCGACATCAACTGGGGGGAGGAAGGCGAGTGGCTTGCTCCGTCCGAAAACCGGTACGAGGATCTGGACGATCCGTCGACCATGGCGAACCCGCTCGCGGCTGTACACATGGGCCTGATCTATGTGAACCCCGAAGGTGTGAACGGCAATCCTGATCCTGCCCGCACCGCGCTGCACGTGCGCGAAACATTTGCCCGCATGGCGATGAATGACGAGGAGACGGCAGCCCTGACCGCGGGTGGCCACACTGTCGGCAAGGCGCACGGCAATGGCGACGCGGGTGCCTTGGGGGCCGAGCCCGAAGGTGCAGGAATCGAGTCGCAGGGCATGGGCTGGACCAACCCCAGCCAGACGGACAAGGCGGATTCGCTGATCACGTCCGGCATCGAAGGGGCCTGGACAACCGAGCCGACCAAGTTCGATATGGGCTATTTCAAGCTGCTTTTCGGGTATGAGTGGGAACTGACCAAGTCGCCCGCTGGCGCCCATCAGTGGAAGCCCATCGACATCAAGGAAGAGGACATGCCCGTTGATGCCGGTGACGGCACGACCCGCACCATGCCGATGATGACGGATGCCGACATGGCGATGAAGGTCGACCCGGCCTATCGCGCGATCTGCGAAAAGTTCATGGCGGACGAAGCGTACTTCCGCGACATGTTCGCCCGCGCGTGGTTCAAGCTGACCCACCGCGATATGGGCCCCCGCGCCAACTATATCGGCCCCGACGTCCCCGCCGAGGATCTGATCTGGCAAGATCCGATCCCCGCAGGCCCCACCAGCTATGATGTGGACGCGGTGAAGGCGAAGATTGCCGACAGCGGCATCAGCCACGCCGATCTGATCGCGACGGCCTGGGACAGCGCCCGCACCTTCCGTGGATCGGACAAGCGGGGCGGTGCCAATGGTGCCCGCATCCGCCTGGCCCCCCAACGCACGTGGGAAGGCAATGAACCCGAGCGTCTGGATGCCGTGCTGGCAGCCCTTGAGCCGATTGCGGCGGACACAGGCGCGTCGGTTGCCGATGTGATCGTGCTGGCGGGCAACGTGGGTGTCGAAGCGGCGGCCAAGGCGGCCGGGTTCGACATCGACGTGCCCTTTACCCCTGGTCGGGGCGACGCCACGGACGAGATGACGGATGCCGAAAGCTTTGATGTGCTGGAACCGCATGCCGATGGCTTTCGCAACTATGCCAAGAACGATCTGGCCATCAGCCCCGAGGAAATGACGCTGGACCGGGCGCAGCTTATGGGTCTGAACGCGCAGGAGATGACCGTTCTGCTGGGCGGGATGCGTGTGTTGGGCACGAACCATGGCGGGTCGAACCACGGTGTGTTCACCAACCGTGTGGGCCAGTTGACGCCGGACTTTTTCGTCAACCTGACCGATATGGCCTATAGCTGGCACGCGATTGACGACGGCACCTACGAGCTGCGGGACCGTGCGACCGGCCAGATCAAGTTCACCGCGACCAGCGCAGACCTTGTCTTTGGCTCGAACTCGATCCTGCGCGCCTATGCCGAGGTCTATGCCCAGGACGACAACGCCGAGAAGTTCGTGAAGGACTTTGTCGCTGCCTGGACCAAAGTGATGGAAAACGACCGTTTCGATCTGCTGTAAGCGGTTATGAATAACGTGAGACGCGGGCCCTTTGTGGCCCGCGTTTTGCGTTTCAGGCGTCGAAAAAGACGGTTTCGTTCCGCCCCTGCAGGTGAATGTCGAAGTGGAATTGCCCGTCGGCAGACCCTTTGGCGATCAGGGTGTCGCGGCGTACGTCCTCGACAATTGACAGCCATGGATCACTGGCCAGCAGGGGGTCATCGGGGAAATACATGCGCGTGTGCAGGCCCACATTGATGCCGCGCGCGACGATCCAGAAGGTGATATGCGCGGCACCGGCGCCTGTTGGGCCTGGCCGGATGGTATCGAACCGCCATTGCCCGGTGCTTTGGTCTGCTGGGCATCGGCCCCAACCGGTAAAGCCGCTGTTTGTCGCGCCGAACCGGCCGGTTGCGTCCGCCTGCCAGATCTCGACCAGCGCATCGGTGAGCGGCGCGCCTTGTCCGTCGAACACGGTGCCGGTGATGGTGACCCGCTGACCTTCGACCGTGTCCGTTATCATCGTGGCGCCCGGGTCGTTAGCATACACGCCTGTCACACCAGCAAAATTTGGGGTGCAGCCGATGTGCACGTAAGGCCCCGCTGTTTGCGACGGGCTTTCCTTCAGCTGTTGTGCGGGCATCAATTCCCCTCCATCCGGTTTTCGAACAGGGTCGATCCGCGCCCCCGCAGAATGATGTCAAATCGGTAGGCGAGCGCGTCCATTGGTGCTGCGCCCGCCATATCGAGGCGGGCCGTCAGTTGGTCGATGGCCGCAGGGTCCGAGATGGCGCGCACGATGGGGCACAGCGGGATGAGCGGGTCGCCTTCGAAATACATCTGTGTGATCAGGCGTTGCGCAAAGCTGTGACCGAAGACCGAGAAATGGATATGCGGGGGCCGCCAGGAATTAGGGCCGTTTGCCCATGGGTAGGGGCCGGGTTGGACCGTCATGAAGCGGTAGGTTCCTTCGTCATCGGTGATCATGCGCCCGCAGCCGCCGAAGTTCGGATCGAGCGGGGCAAGGTAGCCTTCCTTCGCGTGACGGTAGCGCCCGCCTGCATTGGCCTGCCAGACCTCGACCAGCGTACCGGGCACGGGCCGTGCGTTTTCGTCCATGACGCGCCCATGCACGATCAGTCGCGGGCCAATGGCCATCTGCTCGGGAGCGGCAAAGTTGCGGATCAGGTCGTTGTCGAGGGGACCGAGTATATCGTGCCCAAATACGGGTCCGTGATCCTCGGTGGGGGATTGCGGCACCTTGACCAGCGGTTTTTGCGGGGACCGGTGGATGCTGGATTTGTAGTCGGGGAAATAGGCGGCCGGGTGCCAAGTGCGGTCGCGGGGGTTGAGCGGGTCAGTCACCCTCGGCCTCCATCTCGGCATAGGTCTCCTTGGCGATCTTCAGGGCGCGGTTGGCGCGTGGGACACCCGCATAGACGGCAACATGCTGCAGCGCTTCGGCCACGTCGCTTGGCGTGGCGCCGGTGCGTGCGGTGGCGCGGATGTGCATTGGGATTTCGTCGAAATTGCCGGTCGCGGCCAGCACGGCAAGGGTGAGCATCGACCGTTCCCGCAGGGGGATGGCGTCGCTGGCCCACACCGTGCCCCAGGCCCCTTCGGTGATCAACTCCTGGAACGGCGCATCGAAGGGGGTTTTAACAGCCTCTGCCTGGTCCACATGGGCGTCGCCCAGCACCGTGCGGCGCACCCTCATACCCTTGGCCCATTTGTCGTCCATCTGACCCTCCCTTTTGTCCGTGATAGCATGGCCCAAACCGCGTTGTCGCCTTGACTTTCCACCCCGCCCCCGGTGTATCTGCGCCGATCAAAACCGTAGCCCCGAAGGGACACCGCCATGCATGCCTACCGTTCTCACTCCTGCGCCGCTCTGACCTCGGCCAATGTGGGTGATACCGTGCGCTTGTCGGGCTGGGTCCACCGGGTCCGCGACCATGGTGGCGTGCTGTTCATCGACCTGCGCGACCATTACGGCGTGACGCAGGTGTTGTGTGATCCTGACAGCCCGGTGTTTGCAGAGGTCGAGAAGGTGCGCAGCGAATGGTGCATCCGCATCGACGGCAACGTGAAGGCGCGGGACGAAAGCCTGATCAACCCCAAGCTGCCCACGGGCGAGATTGAGGTCTATATCCGCGATCTGGAGGTTCTGGGCCAATCGGCGGAACTGCCGCTGATGGTGTTCGGTGATCAGGAATACCCGGAAGAGACGCGCCTGACCTATCGCTATTTGGACCTGCGGCGCGAGAAGATGCAGGAGAACATGAAGCTGCGCAGCGACGTTGTCGCGTCGATCCGCAAGCGCATGTGGGATAAGGCATTCCGCGAGTACCAGACGCCGATCATCACGGCGTCCTCACCCGAAGGTGCGCGCGATTTCCTTGTGCCCTCGCGTCTGCATCCCGGCAAGTTCTATGCCCTGCCGCAGGCGCCGCAGCAGTTCAAGCAGCTGCTGATGGTGTCGGGCTTTGACAAGTATTTCCAGATCGCGCCCTGTTTCCGCGACGAGGACCCGCGCGCCGACCGCTCGCCCACCGACTTTTACCAGCTGGACATGGAGATGTCCTTTGTTGAGCAACAGGACGTGTTCGACACCGTTGCGCCTGTGCTGGCCGGTGTGTTCGAAGAGTTCGGTGGCGGCAAGAAGGTGGATGCGCCCGAGACATGGGCGCAGATCAGCTACCGTGATGCGGCACTGTGGTATGGCAGCGACAAACCCGACCTGCGCAACCCGATCAAGATGCAGGTCGTGTCGGAGCATTTCCGCGGCTCCGGCTTTGCCATCTTTGCCAAGCTGCTTGAGCAGGACGGCACCGAAATCCGCGCCATCCCCGCGCCCACGGGCGGCAGCCGCAAGTTTTGCGACCGCATGAACGCCTATGCGCAAAAGGAAGGGTTGCCCGGAATGGGCTACATCTTCTGGCGCGATCAGGGCGAGGGAATGGAAGCGGCTGGCCCGCTGGCCAAGAACATCGGCCCCGAACGCACCGAAGCCATCCGGCAGCAATTGGGTCTGGGCGTCGGTGACGCGGCTTTCTTTCTGGGCGGCAAACCCAAGGCATTCGAGGCCATCGCGGGCCGCGCCCGCAACGTCATCGGCGAAGAGCTGAACCTCATCGACCAGGATCGCTTTGCGTTTGCCTGGATCGTGGACTTCCCGATCTACGAGGCGGACGAGGAAACCGGCAAGATCGACTTTGAACACAACCCGTTCTCCATGCCTCAAGGCGGGATGGAGGCGCTGCAGGGCGATCCGCTGAAGGTGCTGGGCTACCAGTATGACCTTGCCTGTAACGGCTATGAGCTGGTGTCGGGCGCTATCCGGAACCACCGTCCCGAGATCATGTTCAAGGCGTTTGAAATCGCAGGCTACGACGAGGCCGAAGTGCGCAAGCGGTTCGGCGGTATGGTCAACGCGTTCCAATACGGCGCGCCGCCCCACGGTGGCTGTGCAGCCGGTATCGACCGGATCGTGATGCTGCTGGCGGGCGAACAGAATATCCGCGAGGTGATCCTGTTCCCGATGAACCAGCGGGCCGAGGACCTGATGATGGACGCGCCCAACGATCCCACCAGCGATCAGCTGATGGAACTGGGCCTGCGGGTCATTCCGCAGGACTAGGCAAAGAAACGCACATGTTATCGCGGTCCCCGGTGCAAAAGAGGGGCTGCGATGCTATCTTTGCGTCGTGAGTCCACAGCACCGGGTGACTGTCGTGCGTTCTTTCGACCCTCAACTTGCTGAAATCCGTTTTGGCTATGGTGTGTCGCCGGAATATGCGGCGCCACAGGACGTGTCGGCCATGCTGTCCGGGCTGACCGGTCCGGACGTGATGGCGCAAAGATTTCCGATCCAGAGCTTTCACGACTTTCGATCGCGCATGGTCGAGGTGAGTGAGCAGGTCGCCATTCGCCGAAAAAACCGTGGCACGCCGCTGGCAGCGGAAGCGCGCAAGCGCCGCAATGTGCTGAACAAGGAAGCGCGCGAGGATCTGGCCGTTTGGCTTGGTCATACAATGCTGCGGCGGGCTCATACCGAAACCGCCTTTCGCGAGCGGATCGTGGCCTTTTGGGCCGATCATTTCACGGCCATGGGCAAGCGGGGTGTCATCCGGCGCGGCACGTCCCCTTACATCGAGGATGCCATTCGCCCTTTCATTGCAGGCAATTTCGAAGAATTGCTGATCGAGGCGGTGACGCATCCGCTGATGGTCGATTACCTGGACCAACGGGTGTCCATCGGGCCAAACAGCCAGCGTGCAGAGCGTATCGGCCAGAACCGCAAGGTCGGGCTGAACGAAAACCTCGCCCGTGAACTGCTTGAGCTGCACACTCTGGGCGTGGATGGGCCTTATACCCAGACGGACGTGACCGAACTTGCAGAGTTGCTGACCGGGCTTACGTTTGACGCGCGCAACGGGATGAAATTTCAAAAGCGGCTCGCGGAACCGGGCGCAGAGACTGTTTTGGGCGTCACGTATAGCGAGACTGCAAACCTGAACACAGTTCGTACGGTTTTGACGGACCTTGCGCTCCATCCTGCAACGGCCCGCCACATTGCGACCAAGCTGGCGATACATTTTGGCAGCGACGCGCCGGATCCCGCGTTGATTGATGCGATGGAGACAGCGTTTTTGGAACATAATGGCGCTTTGATGCCTGTTTACGAGGCGCTGTTGTCGCATCCGTCCGTGTGGACACGCGAGCTGTCCAATATCAAGCCGCCCATTGATTTCATGTCCTCTGCGCTGCGCGCACTTGCGGTGCCGCCTGCGTCCTTTGCCGATCAAGAGCAACGGTGGATCAGACGCATTTTCATGCAGCCCTTGTTCAACATGGGCCAGCGGTGGGAAACACCGAGCGGGCCAGATGGGTGGGCCGAGGAAGACCCGGAATGGATTACGCCGCAGGGGCTTGCCCTGCGCGTGTCCTGGGCGATGGCCTTTCCGGGCGAGTTGGTCGATCCGTTGCCGGATCCGCGCGACTTTGTGGACCATGCGCTTGGCGATTTTGCCACTGAGCCGGTGCGCTTTGCTGCCGGGGCCGCCGAAACGCGGTCAGAAGCCATTGGCCTCGTCCTGATGTCCCCCGCGTTTCAGCGCAGATAGGAGAACGTGATGCCCTCTTCCGTCTCTCGCCGCGACTTTCTGGCCCGCACCGGGTTGATCGGCTGTTCGTTGGCGGCCAGTCCGCTTTTGACGCCCGTCACATTTGCCGCAGCCCCTTGGGACACGCGGTTCGTGGTGATCATCCTGCGCGGCGGGATGGACGGGTTGGACGTCGTGCGGCCCTATGGCGATCCTGCTTTCCGGGCATTGCGAGGCGAAATGTCCCCAGGCCCCGAGGGCGGTGCGCTGGACCTGGATGGCTATTTTGCGCTGCACCCCAGCCTCGCGCCATTGATGCCGATGTGGGATGCGGGCCAGCTGTCCTTCGTGCATGCAGTGTCGACCCCCTATCGCGACAAGCGCAGTCATTTCGACGGTCAGGATCTGCTTGAGGCGGGAACGACGACCATGGCCGGGGTGCGGGACGGATGGCTGAACCGCATGTTGCAGGCCGTTCCGGGGGTGACGTCGCAGACGGCCTTTGCCCTTGGTCACAGCGACATGCGCCTTGTCCAGGGCCGTGCGGAGGTGGCGAATTGGTCGCCGGAGGCCGAGTTGGACATCAGCCCGCAGGCGGTTCGGTTGCTTGAGCTTGTCACCGAAAGCGATCCGGCGCTGCATGCAGCACTGGCAGAGGCGCAGGTGTTGTCGCAGGTCAGCGATAGCGACAATGAGCAGTTGAAGGGCGAGCATCTGGAGATTGCACAGTTCGCCGCGGCCCGCTTGTCCGAAGATGCGCGCATCGCGGCATTCTCGCTCAACGGGTGGGACACGCATGCGGGTCAGGAACGGCACCTGGACAAGGCTTTGACACGGCTGGCAGAAACGCTTGTGACCCTGCGTGGCAAGATGCGCGGCAACACGTGGAGCAAGACGGCAGTCGTGGCGATGACGGAATTTGGCCGCACGGCCCGACAGAACGGCACCCGTGGAACGGATCACGGCACCGGTGGTCTGATGCTCCTGGCCGGTGGCGCGATCAAGGGCGGTCATGTCTTTGGTCAATGGCCAGGCCTTGGCGATGGGGACCTCTACCAGCAGCGCGATCTGATGCCGACGGGCGATGTTCGGGCCCATGCGGCGTGGGTCATGCGCGGATTGACCGGTTTGGATCGGGGCGTGTTGGAAGGTGCGGTGTTCCCGGGCCTTGATATGGGGGGCGATCCCGGCCTTCTGCTGTGAGCGGCGACAATCCTCTTGGCCTTGGGCAGAACCTTGCCTAACGTCCCGGCATGACTGCGATTTATTCCGTGAATGCCGCGCCGGTTCGAAACTGGACGCCGCCACCTGTGCCCGACGAAACGCTGGTTCTGACAGGCAGCCATGCGCGGCTTGAGCCGTTGCGCGCTGACACCCACGCGGCATTGCTGTACCGCGCCTATGTTGGCCACGATGGGGTTTGGGACTTTCTCCCTTACGGCCCCTTTTCGTCATCATCGCAATACCACCGCTGGGTGCGCGACATGGAGCAGGATCCGTCCCTGCAATTCTACGCGGTCTTTAACATCGCGACCGGATGCTACGAGGGCGTCGCGAGTTTCCTGCGCATCGCGCCAGAGGCGGGAAGCATTGAGGTGGGGCACATCAATTTCAGCCCAGCCTTGCAAAAAACGCGCGCCGCGACCGAGGCGTTGTACTTGATGATGGGGTGGGCGTTCGAGGCGGGCTATCGCAGGTTCGAATGGAAATGCGACGCGTTGAACGGTGGATCGCGCCGCGCGGCCCAGCGGCTGGGCCTCAGTTACGAAGGAATTTTCCGGCAGGCCACGGTCGTCAAGGGCCGCAACCGGGACACCGCGTGGTTTGCCGCCATCGACGCGGAATGGCCCGCGCTCAAGGAAGCCTTTGGTGCCTGGCTGGCGGACAGCAATTTTGACGCTGACGGAGTGCAGCAAGAACGCCTGTCCGACCTGACCCGGTTGGTGCGGGTGACCGATGATCCGATGGGCGCGGCGGAGTTAAGCCGCGGCTAGATCGCGATCTTTTCGGCCAAACGCTCCTGCACCAATCCCGCAATCACCGCGGTCTCGGATGCGGCTGCATCGCCGCGCGCCCGCTTTGCCGCCAGCGCATCAGTTGCGCGTAACAGCTCGGTATCTTGCGCGCTGCGCGCAACGCCGCCCAGGAATTGCACCACGTAGTCCAGTGCGCGCGTATCCTGCGCATCCTCAAGGACGTCGGCGACGTGAACCATGTCATCGCGGTAGGCGATAGGATCGGGTTCAACCTCTCCCTCCGGCAGGGCGCGCGGGCCCAGGGGTTGGCGGTCGTCCGGCAGGTGGGTCAGGATCGATTCCTGAAATTGCGCCAGTGACACGACGGGCTTCTCCATGAATCCGTCTGCACCGACATCAAGGGCGCGACGCTCGCTGTCGGCATCGCCTGAAATCCCAAGGATCACATCGGGACGTTGCGCGGCACCCACAAGTTCGTGGATCAAATCGGCCCCGTTGCCATCGGGCAGGCCCAGATCAACGATTACTACCGAAGGTCGATAGACCTGCAAATGTCGCCGGGCGGCGCGCATTGTGTCGGCCCGCCGGATGCGCGCTCCGCTGCGCAGGCACAACAAGCGCATCGCCTCGCAGGCATAGCGGCTGTCTTCGATCACAAGAACGGTCAGGCCCAGCAAGGGGCGCAAGGGCGTGGGGGCAGGGTAGGTTGGCTTGAACGGGTCCGTCGTGTCCATCAGATCCTCCAAAATCTCTTGCGACTCATCGTTACGTGCCCATGCCTAACAGCGCGTTAACGTCACATTGCACCTCGCCCGATGCTTGGTGATAAGGGCGCAAACGCAAGCCAAAGGAGCCCATGAACATGATCGGTCGCCTGAACCACGTCGCCATCGCCGTCCCCGACCTTGACGCCGCCGCCGCGCAATACAGCAGCGCGCTGGGCGCCAATGTGGGTGCGCCGCAGGATGAACCCGATCACGGTGTGACCGTCATTTTCATCGAGTTGCCGAACACCAAGATCGAGTTGCTTTACCCGCTCGGGGACAACTCTCCAATCCAGGGCTTTCTGGACAAGAATCCCTCGGGCGGCATCCACCACGTCTGCTACGAGGTCGAAGACATCATCGCTGCCCGCGACCACCTGAAGGCCAGCGGCCTGCGTGTGCTGGGGGATGGAGAGCCCAAGATCGGTGCCCATGGCAAGCCGGTTTTGTTCCTGCATCCCAAGGACATGAACGGCACCCTGACCGAGCTTGAGCAGGTCTGATGGGCATCACCTCGGCCCTTGTTCTGTATGCCGTGATCTGGTGGCTGTGTTTCCTGATCGCCCTGCCCATCAAGGTGCAGACCCAAGGTGATCTGGGCGAGATCGAGCCGGGCACCCATGCAGGCGCGCCCGAACATCACCACACACGCCGCAAGGCGTGGATCGTGACGTGGGTGTCGCTGGTTTTGTGGATCATCATCGCCGGCATCATCTTTTCCGGGTGGATCAGTCTGGACGATATGAACTTCTTTGACCGGGCGCTGGAGCCGCTGTAACCGCATGAAAGATATGGGTAAACGTGGCGGCCCCGATGATCGGGATCAGCAGGTTCACCAGCGGAATTGACAGCGGGATCGCCATGAGCGTGCCCGCCAGCCAGATGGTGCCATTGTGAGCGCTGCGCAACTCCTTGGCCCGTGCGCGCCCCACGCGGCGCATGGCGGCGAGGGTGAAGTATTCCCGCCCCAGCAGGAACCCGTTCAGCCCCCAGAAGATGAACGGGGCCGCGGGGGCAAAGATCACGTAGAGGATCAGCGCCAGAATGTTGGCCCCGATCAGCACGCCGAGGAAGTTGATCGTGTCCACAAGCGCGTCACCGAAGGGGACGTTTTGCGCCGGTGGCAGATGGCTATAATGTTTGTCTTCAACGGCTTGCGCGACCTCGTCCAGAAACATCGAGGTGATCGCTGACGCTACGGGCATCATCAGGAAGATGGACAGGACCAGGAACAGGAAGAACGAACTCCAGGTGATGATGTCGCCCAACCATGTGATTGTGCCGATCCATGGCAGTGACACCCCGTCAGCCGTGAGCCAGCCGATGAACCAGACAAAGCCGGTGGTGGCGGCGACCAGCAGCGCGATGGTCAGGGCGATGCCCAAGAGCAGGACCCGGCGGAAGCGCGGGTCGCTGATCTGGCCGAGGGCCGAGAAGAAGGCGGTGAGGATCATCTGTCGACCCATGTTGTGATGGCGGGCACGTCGGGGCGGGGGCGTTCTGGCGGAGTGGAGGTTTCGGTGCCGATGTGGATGAAACCGGCGATGCGTTCGTTGTCAGCGAGGTCGAGTGCGTCGGTCATAAACCCCCGGTCGTGGCTGGGCCAGCCGCTGAGCCAATTGGCGCCCCAGCCTGCGGCGAGGGCCGCGTTCAGGAGCGACAGGCAGACGGCGCCCGCCGAGTAAGTCATTTCAAGTGTTGGAATTTTTTCGACTTTCCGGTCGATTTCGATGACCGCAACGGCAAGGTGCCCTTGGTCGAATTGGCTGCGACCTTTGGCGATTTGATCGGGGTCGAGGCCGAGGGATTGCCCGCGTTTTTCGGCCGCCTCGGCCAGGCGCGGCATGGCGGTTTTGCCCAGTACGATAAAGCGCCAGGGTTCCAGCTTTCCGTGGTCTGGCGTGCGGGCGGCGGCGGTCAGGAGCTGTTCGAGTGTCGCGCGGTCGGGGACGGGTTCGGTGAGCGTCTTGGCCGGGCGGGAGCGGCGGGTGAGGAGGAAATCGAGGGCGGCTTGGTTTTTCGCGGGCATATGTTACGCCTTTTTACATGTTGGGTTGCATGTCGTGGCGAAGGGCTGCGACGTCAAGGGGTTAGAGGTTAAGTTGTTGCGCCATATGGTCAATTTCGCCACGCAGGAAGGCGTCGAACCTTGGTCCCGGTTGGCGGTTGGTCAGGGCGCGGGCCATGGGGTCGGGGGCGGTGATCTTGCTGCCAGAGAGCGCTTGGAGCGTGGCGTGGCCGCAGAAGGGGACGTAGATTTCGGAGTACCCGCCCTCGTGGCTGAGGACGAGTTTGCCGTCACACAGGCGTTCCGCTAGTGTTTTGATTTTCAATGTCATTTCGCGGAAAGTTTCTGCGGTGGCGAGCATCCGGGCAAGGGGGTCGACGGCGGCGGCGTCAAAGCCGCAGGCCACGATGATCAGGTCGGGATTGAAGGCTTCGATGGCTGGGGTGACGACGCGGTCGATGGCGTGAAGATAGGCGGTGTGACCGGTGCCCGCGGGGAGCGGCAGGTTGAGGTTCGCGCCCTCTCCGGCGCCTGTGCCGCGGTCGGCTAAGTGACCGGTATCTAAAGGGTAATTTCCCTCTTGGTGGAGGGAGATGGTGAGGATGTCTGGGCGGTTATAGAAGAGGGACTCCGTGCCATTGCCGTGGTGGACGTCCCAGTCGAGAACGGCGACGCGCAGGTCGGGCCGGATGGCTTTGGCCGCCTCGATCGCGATGGCGATGTTGGCCATGAGACAGAAGCCCATGGGGGTGTCCGCCTCGCAGTGATGGCCCGGCGGGCGGGCGAGGGCGTAGGCGTTTTCGTGGTCGCCTTTCAGCACCGCTTTGACGGCAGCTGTGGTGAGGCCAGCGGCGAGGGCTGCGATCTCGTATCCACCTTTGGCGAAGGGGGCGTGGTGGCCGATTTCGCCGCCTTGATCATCAGACAGGGCCTTGAATTTGCTGAGGTATTCCTGCGGATGCACACGCAGGAGTTGGTCGTGCGTTGCTGCCTCGGCAGAGGTGACATGGAGGTCGTTCGTGAGGCCGGTGACGTCCATCAGGTTCTTCATCCGGCGCTTGGTTTCGGGGCTTTCGGGCAGGCCCCCGGCGGCCAGAGGTTGCACCAGACCGCCCAAGGGAACGGTGAAGGCATAGTTGCCGCCGCCATGCCACATGGTGCGCTCGTCCCAGAATAATGCGGTGCTCATGTCCCCTCCGGTTTTGGGGTTGAACGTGGCGGAAAACGTGCGGCCGCGCAACGTTCGGTGGAGTGTTCGATCATTTCGACGCGAATCACGGTTAACGCCAAGCAAAACAGGGGTTTTGACGATGCACGGCGCGTGCACACCCTGTGCACAGCCCGTACACCGCATATGCACTGGAACCGGGATTAACGGGGCGTACGGTGCGAAACATGACCAGAGGGTTAACGCCCCTCGGCCAAGAGCGCCGCGACATCGAGCGGGTCGTTGACCATGACCAGTTGGCCCTGCGCATCGCGCGGCCAATCGGCCTCTGGCCGGTCGCGGTAGAGTTCGATGCCGTTGTCATCGGGATCGCGGATATAGACCGCTTCGGACACGCCGTGATCGGCGGCACCATCGAGCGGGGTGCCGTGATCCAGCACGCGGGCGAGGGCGGCACCAAGCGACGCGCGATCCGGGAACAGGAAGGCGACATGGTAAAGACCGGCCGCGCGCTTGGGCGCCGGGCCTGCCCCGCGCGTGTGCCAGGTGTTGAGACCGATGTGGTGGTGATATCCGCCCGCCGACAAAAAAGCCGCCTGATCCCCGTAGCGCTGGGTGAGCGCAAAGCCGAGCACGTCGCTGTAGAAGGCGATGGACCGGTTGAGGTCGGTTACCTTGAGGTGGATGTGGCCGACGCGCGTTTCTGCGGGGACTTGGGCGGTCATGCGGTGTCTCCTTTACCTTGAAAGCTAGAGAGCGTGTGCGCCAGTGACCACAAGCAGTTTCGCACAGCATCGGTGCGGGGTGGTTGACACGCCGATGGCGTGCCCGCAGGCCGCGCGCCGCCAATCGGGGCCGCGACGTGTTTTGCGGAGACCAGCGATGTGGCGCGGATTGTGATGAGAGCGTGGGTTGCGCGAATGGGCGTGCAAATGCGCGTGTTTTGCCGTTTGGGGGCGGACATCCGTGCACCGAGCCAAGGGGTGTGCCAAGTCTGCCAATGACTGCTTGGAGCCCATACCCACCCACTGAAGACGCTGTGATTTACTTAGGAATGAACTCTAGCCAACCCGCAGAACCTGCAGCACCGAGGAACCCCAAGAATAGACCTAGCGCGATAAACCAATGAATGATGGTTTTGTGGCGCTTGCCTTCTTTTGGGAACCAACGAAACTTGCGAAGCCAACCAAGAATAAGGTCCATTAACATTAGGGTGAAAAGCATGTGCCTGAAAAACAGGTAGAAAAATAGCAATGCGAGAATTATTGCCGCGACAGTATTGGCAGGCACAATCTCCCAAGTATTCCCATTCGATGAGGTCGTGATTGTGCTTTCCATTTGCTCTACGTTCTATGGGGCCGCCCGCTAGTGGGTGCCCCAAGCCGTCAACTATTTGGCGAGAATTTCCCAACCATCCCGTTAAACGAGCGCTTTGTGGAATACAATCAATGGTAAGAAAGTCTCGCAAGGCCGCCGTAGAAGATGTAAAATCGAGGACCGCGAGGCGGAACGAAGCCGCCGCACAATTTCTGCGCTTTATGATCGCTGTGAAAAACGGCACGGGCTGGAACCGGTCATGTGCTGCGTTTGTGGAGGCATCCGGACCTCTGGACCGAAGCCGAGATTGAGATCCATGCACGCTCAGCCGCGGCTGCTCAGTTGCCGGTCGGCCAGCACTGCGGCGGATGTACGGTTGTCGACGCCCATTTTCTGGAACACCTGTTCGAGATGTTTGTTCACTGTCCGTGCGCTCAGGCTCAGGATTGCGCTGATGTCCCGGTTGGTTTTGCCCAGTGTCAGCCAGTAGAGCACTTCGGCTTCGCGTGCCGTCAGGTTAAAGGCAGTTTGCAGCCTGTCTTCCCTGCGTGCGTCGTTCTGCATGGCCAGCTTGACCAGAATTTCACGTGTGGCCGACAGGCCCATGAAATGAGCGGCAATGCTTTCGCTTACATGTGGGTTGATATCAGAAACCGGGCGGACAACGCAGCCAAGCAGCCAAGTCTGGAACGCGGGTTCGTCCAGTGCAAATTCGGTCTCTTTCAATAGATCCAGAGCGCTTTTGGAGCCCCATGCGAACTGGGCATTCTCATCGAACGCCAGCACGGGGCGTTCAAACGCATCAATCGCCTCTCGGGCGCTTTGCAACATGCGGGAGTTGACGACATGGGTGCTAAGGCGCGCGATCATCTCTTCGATCACTACCGGTTTCGTGATGTAGTCGACGCCGCCAGCTTGCAAGCCTTTGACGACATGTTCCTGATCGCAGAGGCCGGTCATGAAGATGATCGGCGCAAGGGTCGGATTGGGCCCGGTTTTGAGTACACGGCACGTTTCAAACCCGTCAATGTCCGGCATGATGGCATCCATCAGGATGACGTCAGGTTGCACCCTGTGGGTCAACTTGATGGCTGAATATCCGTCGCGCGCGACAAGGACGGTCATGCCTTGCGCTTCAAGGGCGCTTGACACCATGCCCAGCGAGTCCGGGTTGTCATCGACAACAAGCGCGATGCTTTTGTCACCTGTCTCAAGCGTTTTCATGATCGTCCTCAAGCAGGCGGGCGAGGCCCTCCATATCAAATTGTTCCAAGCACGCATCAAGCGCGCGCATCAGTGATACTGGTCCAACGCCCGCGGTTCGAAGGTCATCGAGCGCGGTGCGCAGCGCGCGCGCGTGACCGATCTGTGCTGCATCCAGCAGGGTCTTGCGTTCCTTGTCGGTCATGGTGCGCAGAACGGGGGCAGACCGCTCTTGCCCCATGATCAGCTTGACCTTGAGCAATTCGGCGATCTGCAGCAGCAACTCATCAAGGTTGTAGGGTTTGGCGAAAAACGCGTCATGCAGACCAATCTCTGCCCGGTGCAGCCCTTCCTCATTGGCATGGCCCGAGATCATCACGATGGGCGTGTTTTGATGGTGGCCGGTCCGCAATGCGCGCGCAAAGCTCCAGCCGTCGTGACCGGGCATGTCAATATCGAGCAGGATGATGTCGGGACGCGCATCCGCAAGCATCGTCTTGGCCACGTCCACAGAGGACGCGCAGAGGACAACAAACCCGAACCTTGTCAGGAAGCTTTCAGCAAGCGCCAGGTGGTTGAAGTCGTCATCCACCACCAGGATCGTCTTGCGCGGTCCTTCGTAGCCGTCAACGGGCAGGGCGTCGCTTTCCGGGTTCATGGTTCTGTGGTCAAACACGTTCTGCGTGACCGAAGGCAACATAAGCCGGACACGGAAGCGACTGCCTTCGCCGACGGCGCTTTCGACGTCGATCTCGCCGCCAAGGATCTCGACCAGCAATTTGGTGATCGTCAGCCCCAGCCCCGATCCATGGATGTCACGCTGCTCCCCCCGCTCGAACGGGCGCCATATGCGGTCGAGATGTTCGGGGGCGATGCCAATGCCGCTGTCGGTAACCTCGATGATGGCCACCTCATTGCGATAGGTGAGTTTGAACACCACTGACCCTTCTTCGGTGTAGCGAATGGCGTTGGACAGCAGGTTGATAATGATCTGGCGCAGGCGTTTTTCATCAGACCGTACGAAGGCTGGAAGCAATCCTTCGGTCCGCAGCTCGAACGCGATATTCTTGATGCGCGCCTCTTCCTCAAAGATCGAGGTCACCTGGGTCAGCAACACCCGCAGGTTGATCTGGTCACGCATGATTTCAAGGCGCCCTGCCTCGATCCGCGCGATGTCGAGAAGCCCGTCAATGAGACCCGCGAGATGCTCGCTGGAGCGGCGGATGCTGGTCAGGGAAGGTCGCCAGTTTTCAAGGCGCGCATCCTTTTCAAGTAGCTGTGCAAATCCGTAGATCGCGTTGAGTGGTGTGCGCAACTCATGGCTTAGCCCCGACATATAGCGTGTCTTGGCCAGGTTTGCGGCCTCTGCCTTTTCCTTGGCCTTTTGCAAGGCGCGGTCAGTGCGCTCGTGGGCGCGGATTTCCTTGAGCAGACGTTCGGTTTGGCGCTCCGCCTCGGCGGTTGCGCTGCGCCTGCTTTCGCCGCTGAGCAGGAACATCCAGACCGAAATGCCAATGACAATGCTGACGGTGCCGAAGATCACGGTAAGCACGCCGTCGAAATTGGGGGCCGAGGCGAAGCTGCTGACAAGGTTGAGCACCCCGCCGAATGCCAGTGAAATGACAATTGTGGCGATGACGAAATGGGCATGCCGGGTCATCAACGCACGGGCGATCTGGTCGGGCAGGTATGTAAAGAGCCAATGCCTTATGACGTGGTCGACACGGCCGTGGGGCTTGCAGACATCGTGGCAGGCGGTCTCCAGCGTGCAGCAGAGCGAGCAGATGGGACCGGCATGGAACGGGCAGTTGGTCATATCCTCGGGATCGAACCGGAATTCGCACACCGAACAGGAATGCAAAGCCTCTGGAAACTCTTGGCTTGGGCGGGCGATGTAGTATTTGCCTTTGGTCGCCCATGCGAGGATGGGGGCCAGCGCAAAGGCCGACCCGAGCGCGACGAACGATGAAAACGCCTGGAACAAAGGCCCGAACAGACCGCCATAGGACAGGAACGCCAGAAGGCAGGCAATCAACATCGACCCGATGCCGACCGGGTTGATGTCGTAGAGATGCGCGCGACGGAACTCGATGCCTTTTGGGCTGAGGCCGAGGGGTTTGTTGACAATCAGATCAGAGACAAGCGCGCCGATCCAGGCCACGGCCACGTGGGAGTATACGCCCAATACATGCTCCAGCCCGGTGAACACGCCCAGTTCCATCAGCAGCAATGCGATACAGACGTTAAACACAAGCCAGACAACGCGCCCGGGATGGGTATGCGTCAGGCGGGAGAAGAAATTCGACCACGCGATGGAGCCTGCATAGGCATTGGTGACGTTGATCTTGAGCTGCGACAGGATCACGAACAGACCTGTCAGTGCCAGGACGAGGAACGGCGAATTGATGAGCTGGTCAAAGGCCACGTAGTACATGCGCGTCGGGTCAGAGGCATCCTCGCCTGACACGCCTTCGCGGATGGCCAATGTGACGAGATAGGACCCAGCCAGCATTTTCAGCACACCCAGAATCGACCAGCCGGGCCCGGCGGCCAGAAGTGCCAGCCACCATTTGCGCCTGTCCTGCTTTGTCTTGGGTTCTGGCAAGAACCTTAGGAAATCAACCTGCTCGCCGATTTGTGCCACCAAGGAAAACACCACGCCGGAGGCGGCGCCAAACATCAAGAGACGGGAGGTGTCAGAGGCTTCCTCTGGTCCGGCGAAGGACGTCCAGTTGTCGATGTCGTAGCCCACAAAGGCGAGAAAGACGAAGGGCAACATATGCAGAAGGACCCAAAGCGGCTGGGTCCATGTCTGAAACGTTGATATCTTGGAAAAGCCATGGATGACCAATGGGATCACCACAAGTGAGCTTGCGACATAGCCCAGAAACAGCGGCACCCCGAGTGTGAATTCCAACGCCAATGCCAGGATCGCGGCCTCCAGCGCGAAGAAAATAAAGGTGAATGAGGCATAGATGAGCGAGGTGACGGTCGAGCCGATGTAACCAAAGCCTGCCCCGCGCGTCATAAGGTCGATGTCGAGCCCGTAGCGTGCCGCGTAGTAGGAAATGGGCAGCCCCGTCAAAAACAGGATCACCCCCACGACCATGATCGCCACGATTGCGATGTCAAAGCCGTACGTGAGGGTGATGGCCCCGCCGATGGCTTCCAGTGCCAGAAATGAAATCGAGCCGATCGCCGTGTTCGCCACGCGACCATAGCTCCACCGTCGCGCACGCCGCGCTGTGAAGCGCAGGGCAAAATCCTCCATCGTTTCGTTGGCGACCCAACGGTTGTAGGTGCGCTTTTCGCGCGTTGCCCCAAGCGCCCTAGCCATTCTGGTGTCCTTGTAAGCGGGCGCATTTTGCAATCACGGATCATACCGCTTCTCGCGCCCCCAGTGTCTCCAAGCAGAGTGACAACTACCCTACTGCGCAAAACGCGCAGGCATATACGTCAATTAACGTATACTGCGCCGCAGCAATCACTCTGATGCTCATTTGCGGAGGGCGAACAAGAATCGTCCATTCTTTTACCGCTTTGCGAAGGAGGCGATATGCCAGACGAGACACCCAAGACGAATGCCGCAGGTCTATCCCGGCGCCAGATCCTTGCCGGGGGCACGGCACTCGGCGCTGCCTTGTTCCTGCCGAAAGATCTGAGAGCCGCCGATTTTCCGACCGCCGAGATCAACACCACCGGCCTGGCCGTCACGGACGACACCGTGACCATCGGCATCCTGCACTCGGTCACTGGAACGATGGCGATTTCCGAGACAGGCTCCGTTCAGGCCGAAAAGCTGGCGATTGAGCAGATCAACGCGCAGGGCGGCATCCTGGGTCGCAAGATCGAGTACATCCAGGAAGACGGCGCTTCTGATTGGCCGACCTTTGCCGAGAAGGCGCGCAAGCTGCTTGTTAACGACAAGGTGGCGTCGGTCATGGGCTGCTGGACGTCGGCCAGCCGCAAAGCGGTTCTGCCGGTGTTCGAGCAGCATAACGGGTTTCTCTACTATCCGACCTTCTATGAGGGCCTCGAGCAGAGCCCCAACGTCATCTACACCGGCCAGGAGGCCACGCAACAGATCATTGCGGGCCTTGATTGGGTCAACCAGACCAAGGATGCCAAGACATTCTATCTGCTTGGGTCGGACTACATCTGGCCGCGCACGTCGAACAAGATCGCGCGCAAGCACATCGAAAACTTCATGGAAGGCTGCAAGGTCGTGGGTGAGGAATACTACCCGCTTGGCCACACGCAGTTCAACTCGGTCATCAACAAGATCCGCCTGCGCAAGCCGGATGTGATCTATGCCATCGTCGTGGGTGGCTCGAATGTGGCGTTCTACAAGCAATTGAAGGCGGCGGGCATTGATCCGACGGAGGAAAGCCCGATCGTGCTGACCATTTCGGTGACCGAGGATGAGATCCGCGGCATCGGCGGCGAGAACATCGAAGGCGCCTATGCCTGCATGAAGTACTTCCAGTCGCTTGAAAACGAGAACAACGTCAAGTTCGTGGAAGAATTCAAGAAGATGTGGGGCGATGACATCGTGATCGGCGATGTGACCCAGGCCGCCTATCTTGGTCCATGGCTTTGGAAAGCGGCAGTCGAGAAGGCCGGCAGCTTTGACGTGGACAAGGTGCGCGCGGCCTCACCGGGTATCGAGCTCACCACTGCACCCGAAGGCTACGTCAAGGTGCATGAAAACCACCACCTCTGGTCCAAGACCCGCGTCGGCAAGGCGCAGGCGGACGGACAATACGAGGTCGTATTCGAGACCGCAGAGCTTGTTGAGCCGGACCCGTTCCCGGAAGGCTACCAATAAGCATCTGCTGATGGGCGACCTGGTTCCTACGCCGGGTCGCCCTAGCCGCCCCTCTCCCTGTCTTATTCGTCTCGTTGGAGCTGCAACATGTTTGCCGACTATTCCTGGCCCGAACTTGGCGCGATCTTTGCCATGCAAGGCTTTGCTGGCCTGATCCTTTTCTCTGTGTTCGTGTTGATGGCGCTTGGTCTGGCGATCATCTTTGGTCAGATGGGCGTCATCAACATGGCGCACGGGGAGTTCATGATCCTTGGCGCCTATGTCACCTACCTGATGTCGAACCTGTTTGCCGACCATGTGCCGGCGCTGTTCGGCATGTACTTCTTTGTCGCTATGTTTCTGGCGTTCATCGCGTCCGGCGCGCTGGGGTTACTGGTCGAATGGGCCATGATCCGGCACCTCTACAAACGGCCACTTGATACGCTTTTGGCGACCTGGGGGCTGAGCCTTATTCTGCAGCAGGTCTATCGCAGTGTTTTTGGTGCGCGCGAGGTGGGCGTGTCCATTCCGGATTGGATGATGGGGTCCATGCCCGTGACGGACCTTATTGAAATACCCATCAATGGCATATTCGTGATGGTTTTGGCGGTCAGCATCTCGGTTGGCGTTTACATCATGATGTTCCGTTCGAACTGGGGCAAGCAGGTGCGCGCGATCAACCAGAACCGGGTGATGGCGGGCGCCGTTGGCATCAACACCGAATGGACCGACCGTTTGACGTTCGGCATCGGCTGCGGGGTCGCGGGTGTTGCGGGCTCGGCCTTTACAATGATCGGCTCGACCGGCCCCACGGCAGGGCAGCTGTACATTGTCGACACGTTCCTGGTGGTGGTCTTCGGTGGCGCCGCGTCGCTGCTGGGCACAATTGCCTCGGCATTCTCAATCTCTCAGGCGCAATCCATCATGGAGTTCTTCCTCTCCGGCTCGATGGCCAAGGTTCTGACGCTTCTGGTGGTCGTCGGCATCCTGATGATCCGCCCACAGGGTCTCTTTGCCATGAAACTGCGTAAGTAAGGGGCCGCTCTGATGACACGTACTTCCTTCATGACCCGCAAAGAGCTGATCGGTTTCCTGATCCTCGCGGCGGTGATCTTCGTGCTTTTGCCAGCGGTACTGGACAGTTTCCGCCTCAACCTCTTTGGCAAATACCTCACCTACGCCTTTGTCGCGGTTGGCCTTGCGCTGTGCTGGGGCGCGGGCGGCATCCTGAGCCTGGGGCAGGGCGTCTTTTTCGGCTTGGGCGGCTACTGCATGGCGATGTTTCTCAAGCTCGAAGCGTCGACGCCCGAGAATACGTCGATCCAGTCCACCCCCGGCATTCCCGACTTCATGGACTGGAACCAGCTGACGGAACTGCCTGTCTGGTGGCAGCCCTTCTATAGCCTGCCTCTGGCCCTGCTGGCGGTGGTTGCTGTGCCGGTGGCCTTCGCCTTCATCATCGGCTTTGCCATGTTCACCCGGCGTGTGGGTGGGGTGTACTTCGCGATCATCACCCAGGCCTTTGCCGCGATCCTTACAATCCTGATCATCGGGCAACAGGGCTATACCGGCGGCGTCAACGGCATCACGGACCTGCGCACGCTTCTGGGGTGGGATATCCGCACGGATGAAGCGAAGACGACGCTTTATTTCGTCAACGGCGTGCTGCTGTTCGCCGTTCTCTTGATCGCGCAATATGTACGAAAATCCAAACTTGGGCGGCTATTGATTGCTATGCGCGATCAAGAAGATCGCGTGCGCTTTTCGGGCTACAACGTCGCCAATTTCAAGATCTTCATCTTCTGTCTCGGGGCTGCCTTTGCCGGTATCGGCGGGGCGATGTTCACGCTGCAGGTGGGTTTCATGTCGCCCACACTGGTCGGCATCGTTCCTTCGATCGAGATGGTTATCTTTTGCGCCGTTGGCGGCAGGCTTTCGATCCTTGGAGCGGTTTATGGCGCGCTGTTGGTGAACTGGGCCAAAACTTCATTTTCGGAAGCGTTTCCAGAGCTTTGGCTGCTGGGTCTGGGCGGGTTGTTCATCGCGGTCGTGATGTTTTTTCCCAACGGGTTGGCCGGGCTGTGGTCCGAAAAGATCGAACCGCAGCTTGAGGGGCTTTTCCGCAAATCCAAACCGGTTGAACCCGCTGAAAGCGCTGCCCCGTCGTCCCGCGCCGCGGCAGAATAAGGAGATTTGTCGATGTCAGACCGTTTCATTCTGAGCGTTGAGGAACTCACGGTGTCCTTCGATGGGTTCAAGGCCGTTGATGCACTCAGTTTCTATGTTGAACCAAACGAATGCCGGGTGATCATCGGGCCCAACGGGGCGGGCAAGACCACGGTGCTGGACCTCATTTGCGGGCGCACCAAGGCCACCGGCGGCACGGTCAAATTCAAGGACAAAGAGCTGCTGTCAATGCGCGAGGACCAGATCGTGAATGCGGGCGTTGGGCGCAAGTTTCAGACACCCAGCGTGTATGAAGACCTTACCGTCTCGGAAAATCTGGAACTTAGTTATCCCAAGGGCCACAGCGTTTTTGGTGCACTGATGTTCCGGCGCGACGATCTGATCCAGACCCGTATCATCGAAATCGCCAAGACGATCTTTCTCGACAACCAGCTTGATGAAAAGGCGGCGTTCCTGAGCCATGGGCAAAAGCAATGGTTGGAGATCGGGATGCTGCTGATCCAGGACCCGGAGCTGTTGATGCTGGACGAGCCGGTGGCGGGCATGTCGGTGGCCGAACGCAAGAAAACCGCAGAACTGCTGAACCGCATCATTCAGGATCGTTCGGTCATCGTGATCGAGCACGACATGGGGTTCGTCGCCGACATCGCGACCCGGGTTACGGTGCTGCACCAGGGCAAAACGCTCAGCGAAGGGTCAATGGAGCGTGTGCAGAACGATCCCAAAGTTGTCGAAGTCTATCTGGGTCATTGAGGAGAGCCGCCATGCTGAATGTCAAATCCCTGCGTGCCTCCTATGGCGAGAGCGAGGTGCTTCATAGCCTCGACCTTGATGTGAAACCGGGCGAAATTGTTGCCATCATGGGCCGCAACGGCATGGGCAAAACCACGCTGATGAAAACGCTGATGGGCATCATGCCCGAACGTGGCGGAGAGGTTCAAGTTGGTGACACGGCTCTCACCGGGCTCAAGTCACACCAACGCGTCGCCAGGGGCATCGCATATGTGCCGCAAGGCCGCATGATTTTTTCGGCCATGACGGTGAAGGAAAACGTGGAAACCGGGCTTACTGTCACGGGACAGAAAACCGTACCGGACGACATTTACGAACTGTTCCCGGTTCTGCTCGAGATGAAGAACCGGCGCGGCGGCAACCTGTCTGGTGGACAGCAGCAACAGCTCGCCATAGCACGGGCTCTGGCTTCAAACCCCAAAGTCCTTCTGCTTGATGAGCCGACCGAAGGCATCCAGCCCTCAATCATCCGCGAAATGGCCCGCACGCTGCGTAAAATCCGCGACCAAAAGGGCCTGAGCATCGTCGTTTCAGAACAGGTGCTAAGCTTTGCGCTCGATGTCGCCGACCGCGTCATGGTGATCGAGAATGGCCGCTTTGTTCATGACAGTCCGCGCGACAGCCTCGACGAGGCCAAGGTCACAAAATTCCTGTCCGTGTAGTCAAACCCAACTTGGAGGATACCAATGCCTGACACTTATCAAACACCTATGGCGTCTTATTCAGCGGACACGCTGATCCGGGTCGATCTGGATGAGAGCCCGCACACCAACGAGAAAATTCACAACCGTTGGCACCCGGATATCCCGATTGTCGAATGGGTTGATGCCGGTGACGATTTCATTGTCGAGGCCTATGACTGGACCGGCAGCCAAATTGCCAACAACGATGACGCCGCGGATGTGCGCGACGTGGAATTGCCGCAGGTGCACTACCTGTCCGGACCAATCGGCGTGCGCGGTGCGCAACCCGGCGATCTGCTGGTCGTCGAGCTGTTGGATGTTGGCCCACTGGACCGCAGCCAGTGGGGTTTCAACGGCGTCTTTTCCAAAAACAACGGCGGAGGTTTCCTGCAGGAGCAATTCCCGACCGCGCAGAAATCCATCTGGGATTTCAAGGGTATGTTCACCTCGTCGCGCCACGTTCCAGGCGTACGCTACGCGGGCCTCATTCATCCGGGTCTGATCGGCACATTGCCGGATCGCAAGATGCTGGACGCGTGGAACACCCGCGAAAAAGCGTTGTTCGACACGAACCCCACCCGCGTGCCAGCGTTGGCAGAACTGCCCAACACCCAAGCGGCCCATATGGGGAAAATGACCGGCGAGGCCCGTGATGCCGCCGCCGCCGAAGCGGCGCGCACATTGCCGCCCCGCGAGAACGGGGGGAATTGCGATATCAAGGACCTCAGCCGCGGCTCGGTCTGTTACTTCCCTTGCTATGTGGAGGGCGGCGGTCTTTCGATGGGCGACACCCACTTCAGTCAGGGCGACGGTGAGATTACCTTCTGCGGCGGTATCGAGATGGCCAGCTGGCTGCACGTCAAAGTCAGCATTATCAAGGACGGGATTGCGAAATACGGCGTCAAAAACCCGATGTTCAAACCATCGCCGATCACGCCGAAATATGACGATTATCTGATCTTCGAAGGCATCTCGGTCGATGAGGATGACAACCAACATTATGTCGATATGACCGAGGCGTACCGCCAGGCCTGCCTGAACGCGATTAACTACATGACCAAGTTCGGTTACTCGCGTGAACAGGGCCTCGCCATCCTTGGAACCGCGCCCGTGCAGGGACATGTGTCTGGCATCGTCGACTATCCAAATGCCTGCGCAACCCTCTGGCTGCCCACGGATATTTTCGAGGGCGACTTGATGCCGGGGCCGGACGGGCCAACGAAGTATCTCGACGGCTCAATCGACATCCCCACCGCGCCGGACCTCTAGAACACATGCCCTGCGGTCTCACGCAGGCCGCAGGGCTCTTTGCACACGGAGTTGAAATGCCCCTTTATGACTACATCTGTGCCGAACATGGCGTGTTTCAGGAAATGGCGCCTGTCAGCCGCTTTGACGCGCCGTGCGCCTGTCCCGTCTGCGGTGCAAGTTCCGTGCGCGCCCTGACCGTACCGCAGCTTTCAACGCTCGCTCCGCTTGCCCGTAAAGCGCACGGCGTCAACGAGCGTTCATCGGACAGCCCAAGGCGAGCCAAGGCGAATGGACTGACACCCTCGGGTCCCAGGATCCGCAGCAAATCTCACCGTGCGGCCGATGGGACGAAAAGCACGCAGTCGTCGCGTCCTTGGATGCTGTCTCATTGATGCGAAGGTCAATACCGGCCGCTCTGGCAGTGTGCGCGGAATGACGTGTTGTCCTGACAGGCCCATCGTTCTGCGTGAGGCGCCGACGCAACCCCGGTTCGTTCTCGGCCACTGCACGCCAGGCCAGCCGCGAAAGATCAACACCAATGGGCATGTGAGCATCGCTATGGTCATAAAGCCGCCAGAAAGCGGCCTGTATCACTGGTGCATCCGAGACGGGAAGCTCCAGGAAAAGACGGCGTCAGGCATTTCCATCGCGCTTGGCCTTTTGATGCTCATCTTCGACCAGACCGATTTTCCAATAGCCTGAAATGTACATGTCCTCCTTTGGCAATTTGCGTTCGTTCATCAGAAATGCGCGCAGCGATTTGATGACGCCAGATTCACCGGCAATACAGGTTTTGACCCGGCCCTTGGGCCAGTCCATCGACCGAATGAGGTCTTCCTGAGCACGCGACGGCGTATGCGGATCAGGGTGGATCAGCCAATGCACATCGAAGCCGGCAGGTATGGCGATCTTTTGTTTGTCCTCGGGTGCGGTCACTTCGAAGATTGCCACACCTTTGGCGTCGCGTGGCATCGCCTCAAGTGTTGCCGCCGCGACCGGGATGGCTGAAGGGTCCGCCGCCACAAGATACCAATCCGCGTCAAACTGAGTGACTTTGGGCGTGCTCGGCCCGGCAAAGCCGAGAAAGTCACCGGGTTTTGCGCGGCTCGCCCATCGTGACGCTGGACCCTCGTCGCCATGGGCCACGAAGTCGATCGTCAACTCTTGGCGGCCAGCATCGAATGTCCGAACAGTATAGGTGCGGCGGACCGGGGCTGGACCGTCACGAAGGCGTGCGGCGAAATCTGTTTTCGACTCATCCTGATCGGGGATCATCAGTTTGCAGTTCCCGCCCTCGCGCCCCGTTGGGAATCCGTCGAGTTCCGGCCCGGCAAATACAACCCGGATCATGTTCGGCGTCAGGCACCACGCTTGTGCAACCGTCAGCACGCGGGGGGCCGGGCGTCGGGCGACGTTACGTATGGTTTGAGCCATCCTTGATATCAGTGCCATGTGACTGTCTTTCGGTGACCAGGATACCTGGAGCGATGTCAGAATTTACCGGAATTGCCCCAATCTGCACGCGGGCTGATGTCTTCGGCATTCATCCAATGTTCAACGATCTTACCGCCTGCAACGCGGTAGAGGTCGAAGACGGCGATGTCTTTGCCCTGCGCACGGCGCTTTCCGTAGGTCACGACGAAATCACCTTGGCCGATCAACTGGAACAGCATTTCGTAACACCCGGCGTCGTTTGATGCGAGCCATGCGGCAAGCCCATCGCGCCCCGCGCCGATGGTGGGGGCATGTTGCACGACATCTGGCGCAACAAAATCGGCGATCTTGTTGTGGCGGCCCTCTTGGCAAACTTGTTTCGTGAATTCCAACACAAGCGCTTTGTTCGCCACAGTGTCTGCGCCTGCATCAACATCGCGTACGCCGCCCACCATGTCTTTGCCGGACCTCGTGTCTTTGACGTAAGGTGCGATGGTGTCCCAATGTTCAAGGATCAACCCATCCGCATCCGTATAGAACATGTCCATCGTGACCCACTCCGCGGCCCCATCGTTGAGCGATTGATAGGCGCTGCAAAAGACCCATGGGCCGTCTTCAAAGATCCGAAGGATCTCAATGTCTCGCTTTGGATTGCGCGCGACGAAGGGCTCAAAGAACGCCAGAAACCCATCGGCCCCATCGGCAACGCCCGTTGAATGCTGGGTATAACGATGGCCGGTGTACTTATGCACAGCCTCGCGCGCATTTCCGCCTGCAATCCCTTCCAGGTAAATCGCGCGCACATTGTCGAGTGCTTGTCCCATCGCCGGCTCCTGTTGTGTAAAGGCGGGCAGCGTCGCTGCTCCGCGGCGTGCTGCGTTACTTGTCCCAATAGGCGGCGGTCAGGCCCAAGAGGAATGCGCCGCCATATCCGGGGTACGCGGCCTTCATCGCGCCGACGACATCATCCGGTGTGGCCGCCGCTTCCCATGCCGCATCAAGTGTTTTGAGGTATCCGATGGCCGTGTCCAGTTCACCGCGCGTTGTAGGCAGTCCGTGGCCAACCAGAAGGGTGTCAAAGGCGGGGTCATCCCGCAACGCTTCAAGTGTGGCGATCCAATTCTTGCGGTCCACCCCGGGGGCAAAGTAGATGCCGTTATAGACGAGATCTTGCACGACGGCGACGCGCTGTTCGGGCAAGACGGCGACGATGGCTTTGGGGGCTTCGGCGTTCTCGTAGGCGCGGAATTCAATCGGAACCCCGCCAATGTCAGTCATGCCAAGTGCGAGATCGCCGCCATTGAGCAGCGCGGTGGGCTCAGGCTGCTCTCCGCTGGTCGCCTCAACGCGCAGACCTTCGCGGATGTCCGGCAAGGTCACAAATTCCACGCCCTCAAACGTGCTGACCCCGCCCCAGTGGTCAGGATGTTCGTGGCTGACATACGCCGTGTGAATTGGCTTTCCCGTCGATGCCACAAGCTGTGCCACTTCGGCGGCGGTCGGTGGCAGGAATGTGGCATCGACCAGCAAGATCTGATCCCCAAGTTCGATCACATGCGACGTCACGCTGACGGCCTGCGGGGGTGACACGTAGGTATGGAAGGTCACGCCTGAACTCACAAACGCATGCACGGTCCCGGCAGGCAGCGCGCCCTGTGCACGCGCGGGTGTTGGTGCAAAGCTGCCCCGTATCAGGCCCGCAGCCCCTGCTGTTATGGTAGCCCCTTGCAAAAGTGCGCGGCGGTTCAAAGCATACGTCATCGGTCTCTCCTGTGCCGGCGCTTTGGTCATTCAGCGTGATAGGCTTTGGAGATGGCAAAGCTGTCCTCGTGCCAGTGCCACAGCACAACCTGTCCGTCGCGCACCTTGGCCCGCAGTGCAAAGCTAAACTCGCCGGTTTCTGCGCCCGAATGGGTGGTGATCCCGTTCATCCGCCCAAAGACGGCAACGGTGTCACCGGACGCAAAGGCATCTGTATTTTCCCAGAGCGTTGTGCGCAAATTGGCTGAGAACACGCCGAGAAAGTCAAAGATCTTCTCTTTCCCGACGGTTTCGCCGATCCATGGCAAGCTGGTATCACCTTCATTGTGCCACACCATGTCGTCAGCCATCAGTGCGCTCATTTGCTCCATGTCACCGGATCCCATAGCGCCCATGAAGGCCATGACGGTGTCGAAAGACGCTTGGCTTGTTGCGTCCATGTCTTGCGCGCTTGCGCGGGTTGCGAGGCTCGCGGCAAGCGCACCCGCAAGGGTGGTTTTGATGACGGTTCTGCGATCCATTTCGGCCTCCGGGTTTGGTGGTGGTCCGCCCATCGCGACGGATTGAAGCCAAGGTATTGACGGTCGGTCAGTCACATAAGTAGACCCATGCAGACAGGACTGTTCCGCTGGGGCGAACAATGATTGATAAGCTACGTGCTATCGCGATTTTCTCGACGGTTGTGAACCAAGGCTCTTTTCGGGGGGCCGCACAACATCTGGGCCTTGCACCCTCGCGGGTGAGCGAAACGGTATCCAATCTGGAAAAAGACCTTGATGTCACCCTGCTGTACAGGTCAACACGGCAGCTCTCGCTCACACATGAAGGCCGCCTGCTGCATGAGCGGGCACAGGCAATGGTGGCGGCCGCCGAAAGCGGGCTGGACGCGATCAACCCAAGCTCGAAACACCCGCAAGGCACCCTACGGATCACAACGCCGGCCTTTGTGACGCAAACTGCACTCATGGACGACTTTGCGGCCTTTGGTGAACGCTATCCGAAGATCGACTTGCACTTCGATTTTTCTGATACACCACGCGATCTCATCAAGGATGGCTATGACGTGTCGATCCGAGCCGGTTGGCTGGAAGACAGCGAATTCATGGTCCGCAGCATCGGAGTTGCCGACCGGCTTTTGGTGGCAAGCGCGGATTATGTGAAACAGCGGGGAACACCTTCTGGGCCTTCTGATCTAGAAGCCTGGAACTGGATCCGGTTTTCTGTACGCCCGGATCAAACACTGTTGGCACATCCGAGCGGACAGGAGGCCGTCATCACAGGCAAGTCGCATCTCACGGTCAACTCTGCCGATGCCCTTTACGAGTTTGCCGCGCGCGGTCTTGGTGTGACGTCAATACCAGAACACCTCGCGTGCCGCGGCTTTGACCGTGGCGAGTTGGTACATGTCTTGCCAGACTGGTCGTTACGGCCGCTTGGTCTCTATGCGGTTTGGCCGGATCACTCCCGAAGGGAAAACTTGACCACTTTGTTTGTCAGGTTTCTCGCAGGTGATGGGTAAGACTCATGCGCTTGCCATGGAAACTGAGCATTGACTGTGTCTATGCGGCTGCTTGGAACGTCCTGTTTTGCGTCAGTTTCGCTTCCGAAATGTCCGGTTTCGGCTTGTCACCTTGTCTCGCCGCTTATCGACTTGATCAGGGTTTGTTGCCACCGCCGCACGACCCGGGCCGCATCGGGGGCCAGCACGTAATCCCTGAATTCCGGTCGGTGGGCGGCGATGACGATCAAAAAAATCTGGCCGACCTTTTTCCGTCTCCGGAATTTGCTCGTTGGCCACGCTCTGGCAAATCGCGTGTTTGATCTGTTTGTCTGTCGCCTTCCTCAGCACTTTGGCGACAGTGATGTGTTCCCGTTGGAGCCCGCTCGTTTAAGTTGGCTCTGTTCAGGTTTTGGTCCTCTTTTGACCGTTGGTGGCATTCCGGCGGGGTGAGCCCGTCGAGGCTCGAATGCGGTGCGATTGCGGTATAGGCGGTCCGCGCCTGAAAGCATCGCCCCAGTGGACCAGGGACCGACGATGCGCTGCAATCAAACTGGACCACGCAATCGGCGCGCGCACTTTGTGCGAAAAGCCAATTCGATCAGTGAACCCTATCTGCGGCCAGATAGTCGTAAATCTGAACACCGTTGACAGCGACGCCGAGCGCCGCATCCCGGGTCAGGGGCGTGCCGTTCCATTCACGCGCCACAAGGATCGGCGCCCAATGGTACGCGGGCACCGGGACCTGTTCGTTGGTGGTGACGATCCCTGTCATCATCTGGTGATCGCGAAAGGTATCGAACGTGCGTGTGGCATGGGCGTCGGTGCAGGTGACCGTCACGCTGTTGGCAAGGCTCCCTCTTCGCCTGAGGCGGCGACAGCTGCGCGGTGGTTTTCATGGGCGAAGGCGGGTGCGGCGAGCAGCCAGCGGAGCGATGAAAGGGTCGTGGATCCGAGATGCCGGGTGACGTTGATCTGTCCTGAGCTGGTCACTCGACGGTGATACGGCACAGGACCGTGTTGCTTTGTTCCGGGTCCGGACCCCAGATCAGCTTGGCCTCTTGCGCCCAGGTGATCTGGTCGTAGCCGTCCTTTGGATCGACCTGCCGCGCAGAATAGACATTGGCTGCGGGCCAGTCCGATGTGTCAAAGCCCGCCATGTCCCAGCCTGCGTCGCTGACTGCGACCTGTGCCCCGTTGGCCGTTTTGATCTGCACGATCACGCCGCCATCGCCCATCTGCTGGCGCCGTGTGCCGATGTATTCCAGCCCGGTGTCGTTCTGTTTGAAGTCCTTGGCCACGAGACCGATCACGAATGGGCGTTCGGCCTGAAATGTGAAGCTTTCGGCATTGAACGACCGCTCGGTTGTGATTGGAACGCTGTCTTCGGCGACCTGGATGCCGTCGATACGCATTTCGAATCAATTGTCAGCCCAGACGTCCGCCGCAAAGGTTTCGGCAGATGCTGCCCCGGCGGTGAAAGTAAACAGGGCGAGGCAAGGCAGGCATGGTGGCATGGGGCGCTCCTTGCAACGGGTGTTCAGGTTCAACGCGCTGGGGGATGGTTTCCGTCGCCGCGCTGTTTTGGTCGAAAGGGTGCTTGGTCCGTGACAGCCAGGGTCATCTGAGCGGAATAGCCGTTGCCAGCGGCATTGGCAGTGCGCCGGTATCTCTGCCGCCGCGCGATTTCACAGCTTATGCCCTGTTCGTGAAGCGTTTTCGGCGCTCACGGATCCTGGCATCCGCCTTGGGTGTTCCGTCGTGGAACGAGCCGAACCACTTGTCCCACGGCAATTCGAGCGAGCCGTAGTTACATTCAAAGTAGCGGTGGTGCATCTGGTGGTGGAAGGTGCCGAGCTTCAGGCGGTTCTTGTCCTTGATTACCATGCCTTCGAAGCCGGTATGCGTGGTCGCGGCTGTCAGCGCGTAATACTGCAGATGGAAGAGGATGTGGATCGGGTGGGCCGCGATGATGAAGTGGATCAGAACCGACCCAAGAAAGATCAGGTGTTCCACAGGGTGCATCGCCATGCCGGACCAAGGTCCGACATTGATGTTGCGGTGGTGCAGGGCGTGCACGTGCTTGTACAGGAACGGAATGTGCAAGAACCGGTGGATCCAGTAGAAGTAAAAGCTTTCCCAGATGGGGATCAGCAGGAAAAGCGCAACAAACCAGAGAGGGTGGGCCGCCCACATCAGCATGGGTGCGTGGCCATTGGCCAGGGCCCAGAACATAAGCACCTCATAGGCGGTCCAGACGGTGACACCGCTGGCGATCGTCCAGAACATGTTATCCCGTATCTGACCACCCAGCGTGAATTGTCGCCCGTTCTTCATCAGTGGGCGCGGATCGTATTTAAGCGTCTGCCCCTGTTTGGTGAATGTGTAGAAGTAGAGGTGCAGACCGCCTGCCACGAGCGTCATGAGTGCCACATTCCGGATGAACATCTCGGCGATCCAACCAAAGGCGAACGTTTGCGTTTCCGCAAGCGGCGGTTGGAACCAGAAAAACGAGATGCAGGCAATCGCGACGATGATGAGCCGTTCGGATATGAAAAACCACGAACTCCAGAACCAGTGCAGGATGCGCAACGGCTGCGGCGGCCACTGGAAAACCGGTGATACTTGGAGTGGTACGTCCGGAACGTGGTTCCAGCCCTTCAGTGGTGCATCTGACATCCGTTACTTCCTGCGTCTCGCGGCGACTGTCAGGGTGACACGGATGACATCCGTTGAAAAACAGTATTTATTGATGAACATATTCTGAGTTTCAGAGGATAGAATGGCGCTGTCCCTCAAAGCTATGTCCTATTTCACGACTGCGTTGCGCCATGGCAACATCGCCAGGGCGGCGGCAGAGTTGAATATCGCGGCGTCCGCCGTCGCAACAGCCATTGACCAGGTTGAGGCGGAGTTTGATCTGACGCTTGTGACACGACAACGCGCGCGGGGCATCCAAGCCAATGCCAGCGGGATCAAAGTGGCGCGCAAATGCGAACGATTGTTGGAAGACTATCACGCGCTTTTGGCGGAAGGCGCGGACCTGAAGCAGTCGCTGAACGGGACGCTGCGGATCGGCTATTACGCGCCCATCGCACCTGCGTTCCTGCCGTCGATCTTTGATGCCTGCCTGCCGCCCGGTGCCGATGTCATTCTTGAGCTGGAGGAATGCGACAATGATGCGGCGCAGGACGGTTTGATCGCTGGGACCTATGACGCGATCCTGTTTGTGACCGAGGATGTTCGTCCGGCGGTGCGTTACGATACCTTGATCACGGCGCGGCCCTATTGCCTGCTGCCTGAGGCGCATCCGCTGGCGCGTCAGTCCGCAGTGTCCATGGCTCAGATTGCGAGCGAGTCGCTTGTGGTCCTGAACCGGCCTGTCACCGGACCCTATTATGAGCGCCTGTTTCAGCCGCATGGCAGGCAGGCGCCCATTGTCGCCTATGCGACCTCGACCGAGATGGTGCGCAGCCTTGTTGCAGAGGGGCGGGGCTGCGCAATCCTGAACATGCGACCCATGACACATGAATGCTATACTGGCGCGCGGGTCGTAGAACGCCCGATTTCAGAGACGTTGCCGCCACTGACGCTGGCCGTCGGCTATGACAAGGCCGCTCCGCGCCGGATCGTTCAGGCATTTGTAGAGGCTTGTCAGGACCATTTTTCCAAAACGGGTGCCGGGCAGTGTATTCTGGAGTAACTGTAGTGACATGACGGTATTGGTGCGTGATCGCGCGGGCTTTGCCGCGCTGCACGCGTCAGGGCTTGGCCCGCTTATTCAGGCCCCGACCATGCCCACGATTTCGTACGTGCGTTTGAGGATCGGTTGCGTGATCTCGCGTGCCTGTTCGGCGCCCTGGGCCAGCAGTTTGTCAATCTCGGCCACATCCGCCATGAGCCGTGTCATCTCGGACGCGATAGGGCTGAGTTTGGCCACTGCCAGTTCTGCAAGCGCGGGTTTGAACGTGCCGAATTGCGCGCCGCCGTGGTCGGCCAGCACCTGATCCACGCTGATGTCGGCAAGGGCGGCGTAGATGTTGACGAGGTTGCGCGCCTCGGGACGGTCGTCGAGGCCCTTGTATTCGGACGGCAGCGCGTCGGGATCGGTTTTGGCCTTGCGGATCTTTTGCGCGATCGTGTCGGCGTCGTCTGTCATGTTGATGCGGGACGCGTCGGACGCGTCGGATTTCGACATCTTCTTGGACCCGTCGCGCAGGGACATCACGCGCGTCGCCGCCCCTTCGATCACCGGTTCGGTGATGGGGAAGAAGTCGACGCCGTAGTCGTGGTTGAACTTGGTCGCGATGTCGCGCGTCAGTTCGAGGTGTTGTTTCTGGTCGTCACCCACAGGCACGTGCGTGGCGTGGTAGATCAGGATGTCGGCCGCCATCAGCGCCGGGTACGCAAAGAGGCCGAGCGAGGCATTTTGCGCGTTCTTGCCCGCCTTGTCCTTGAACTGCGTCATCCGCTGCATCCAGCCCATGCGGGCCACGGTGTTGAAGATCCAGGCCAGTTGCGCGTGTTCGGGCACCTGGCTTTGGTTGATCAGGATCGACTTGGCCGGGTCCACGCCCGCCGCGATATAGGCAGCCGCCAGTTCCCGTGTTTTGGCCGCCAGCTCGGTCGGGTCCTGCCAGACGGTGATCGCGTGCAGGTCGACCATACAATAGATCGTCTCGTACGTGCCTGTGTCCTGCATTTCGACATAGCGTTTGAGCGCGCCGAGGTAGTTGCCCAGTGTCAACCCGCCGGACGGCTGCATGCCCGAGAACACGCGGGGTGTGAATTGGCTGTCGGACATGGGGCGCACCTCTGGGCAAATCTGCCGGGTTGGCTTACCCATGGCGTAAACAAGCGTCAAGCAGGCAGGCCCGAGATGTCAGAGCAGTATGATCCCAGCCCCGTGAACCCCTTGCCCCCCGCCGTGTGGCTGCTGTTTGCCGCCATTGCGCTGCCGGAGTTGGCGTTTTCGCTGGGCGAGGCGAATTTGATGGGCGGGCCTGCCGCCGTGGGGTGGCGGCTGCAGGCGCTGAATGAGTATGGGTTTTCTGGCGAAGCCTTTGATTTCATGCTGGGCAACGGCGTTTTGTTGCCGGAGCATTTGCTGCGTTTTGTGACCTATCCCTTTGTCCACAGCGCGTTCACCTCGACCTTGTTTGCGGCGGTGATCCTGCTGGCCATGGGCAAGATGGTGGCCGAGGTGATGGGCGGTTGGGCTGTCATTCTACTTTTCGTGCTGTGCGGGATCTTTGGCGCGCTGGTCTTTGCCCTTGTGACCGACCAGGCGTGGCTGTTTGGGGCCTATCCGAGTGTGTATGGGCTGATCGGTGTCTTTACCTTTCTGCTGTGGCAGAAGCTGGCCGCGACAGGGGGGCCGCAATCGCGGGCCTTTACCCTGATTGGGGTGTTGATGGGGTTGCAGCTGCTGTTCGGGATGTTTTTCCAGGTGGGCTATGCCTGGGTGGCTGAGTTGGCGGGATTTTGCGCAGGCTTTGCGCTGACCGCGTTTGTCATGCCCGGCGGATGGGCGCGGGTGCTTGCCATGTTGCGGCGGCGTTAGCTGCGGCGAACCGCTCCGCGGATGTCAGAGAGCCGCAGGGCACCGATGGCGTGGGCGATGCTGAAATAGGCCGCGCCGCCCACGGTGATCAGCCCCAGAAGGGCGATGTAGCGAATTCCGTCGGTGCCCAGCGCGGGTTTCAGCACTGTGGCGAGGACGCCCAGCAGGATGCCCATCGCGACGGAGGCCAGAATGATCCGGGGCAGGCGTTTTCGGTAGCGTGTGTCGGTGCGCACCACCTCGCCCATCCCCCGTGCGCCGAGATAAAGCAATCCGAGCATGGCCCAGCCCGCCGCGGTTGTGGCGATGGCCGGGGCGATCCAGCCTAGGATCGACGACAGGCCGATGGCGATGCCTGCGTTGATCACCATCGCGACGCAGGCGTAGTAGAACGGTCGCTTGGTGTCGCCCCGCGCGAAGTACTGCGGTTGCAGCACCTTTTGCAGCACGAAGGCGGGCAGGCCCGCGCCGTAGATGGCCACGGCCGTGGCGATGGCGGCAGCGTCATCCGCGCCCGTGGCCCCGCGTTGGAACAGGACCGACACGAGCGGCAGGGGGATCACCATGAGCGCCATAGCGCTCGGCAGGGTGAGCGCCATCGAGAACTCGGTCGCGCGGGAATAGGCGTCGCGGGCGCCGTCGCTGTCCCCGGCCTTGAGCCTGCGGGAGAGATCCGGCAGCAGGACGATGCCCACGGCGATGCCGACGACGCCGAGCGGCAGTTGATAAAGCCGGTCGGCGGCGAAAAGCCAGCTGACCGCGTTGTCGTAGTTCGACGCAACGAGCTGGCCCACGACCAGGTTGATCTGCATGACGCCGGTGGCGAGGGCGGCAGGAATGGCGGTGCGCACCATCTGGCTCATGTCCGGGGTCCAGCGTGGTAGGGCCGGTGTCAGGGCGAACCCTGCTTGGGTCGCGGCACCCCAGGTCAGGGCCAGTTGCGCGATCCCGGCGAGCGGGATGGTCCAGACGAGCCAGGTGATTGCCTCGGCCCCCGTGGCCCAGGCGAGCGTCATGGCGGCGATCACCAGCACGTTCAGCAGGACCGGTGCAGCCGCCGCGACCGCGAACCGGCCCGTGGCGTTCAGGATGCCGGAGAAGAGCGCCGAGAGCGACATGAAGAAGATGTAGGGGAACACGATCCGTCCGTAGCCCACGGCGAGGTCGAAGCGTTCCGGCCCGAAGCCGCCCGCCGTGGCCCAGACCAGTGCGGGCATGAAGATCATGGCGAGCGCCGTCAGGATGAGTGTGCAGAGCGCCAGCCCGTTCAGGGCGTCACGTCCGAATTTGGCGGCGTCCTCGTCCCCTTCGAGCTTGGCGGAGAACATCGGCACGAAGGCCGCGTTGAACGCACCTTCGGCAAAGAAGCGGCGGAACATGTTGGGCAGGCGGAAGGCCGCGACAAAGGCGTCCATCAGCGGGCCGGGGCCGATCAGCGACAGGATCATCACCTCGCGCACGAAGCCAAGGATGCGGCTGAGCAGCGTCCAGACACCCACGGTCAGGAAGCCGCTGATAAGGCGGATCGGTTTCATTGGAGACGGGGTAGCGGGTGGTGCCGATACGCGCAATGGTCGCTGTTACAACGGATTTTCAGCGTGTCCGCTTTGCCGCCTTTAACAAGGGTCAGGAGCGCCCCCCTGACCCTTGCGTAGGTTTTTTTGGATCAGAACAGGAAGCCGTCCCCGAGGCCAAGATCGGCACCGGCGTCGCCGGATGGCTCCGGTGCGACCGGGGTCTGGCCGAAGCCACCCTCCCCGTCGGAGTAGAAGGTGAATGTGTCTCCGTCACCGGTGGTGTACCAGCCAGAGTAGGCATCGGGGTCGCTTACGTCGCTTGAGACCAGATAGGTCATGTCCTGATCTGCTGCGGCTTCGGATTCCAGCCACGCTTCGACGGTCTGGAGCGTTGGGGCTTCGCCGTCGTTGAAGGGGTCGCCGTCTTCGGCAAAGTCTTCCTGTCCTTCGGACGGCGCCTTTTTTTCGTCGATCCGGCGGGGCTGCTGCCCGCCTTCGGGGTTGTTCATTGTGGGCATATCGACCTGCGGTGCGCCGCCGAACAGGGCGTCCTGAAGGTTGAAAATGCCAACGGCATAGAGGTCATCCATGTAGATGGATTGCGTCCAAGGGTCGGGTCGGGTTCCGGTGACGATGATGTTGTTTTCGCTGGTCATGGACATGGGGTCCCAGGATGAAAAGCTCATAAAAAATCTCCAAACATTAGTTAATGACTTGGGAACGGTATCTTGACGCCGCGTCAGTTCAATCGCCCATCCGTACGCTTGCGATTTTCCGCCATTTGACGGGGTTTCGGGCGGCGGGGTTCCGCCACGGATTCTGTGATGTCGACGATCGTCAGCGCGTCGTTGCGCACATTTTTCCCGCGACGCGCGAATAAAACCCGGGCTGCAATCGTTAACTCTGTGCAAGGCCGGCGCGGTGTCGGCGCCAGAAAATATCAGACGCTTATTGCAAACAAAAGGAGACTTGAAATGACCATTCAGACTGTTGCCATTGGCGGGGACCACGGCGAAGATTTCGGTATTGAGCACATCAATTCCATCGGCTTTCGCGGTGACGACATGGTGGAGGGCGTTCGGATCAATGGCACGTATTACGGTGACGTGCAGGGCGACGAAACCGACGTTCTGAACTTTCAGCAGGACGAATACATCAATCACCTTGTCGTCTACGAAAGCCATGACGATAAGAAGAACGAAGACAGGATCCGTGGTGTTGAACTGACGACCAACCTGGGCCGCAGCCTCACGTGCGGGACGTTTCGGGGGCCGAAGCGTGTTCTGAAAAACATCCGGGTGCTGGGTATCGGCGGCAATGCAGGCCACATGCTGTTCAAGCTGCGCGTTTACCACATCTCGGATTACAAGGAATCGTCCGTGGTTCAGACTGGCGTGTTCGCCGTCACCAATGTCATCCCGCAGGGCCAGACATTCGAACGCTCGGTCTCTAGCCGTGTGGCCAAGATGGACAGCACGCGCCTGTTCTTTGAAACTGTGAGCAGCGTGACACAGACCAATGAAGCGGGTGCGGCGATGGGTGAGTTTTCGGCCAAGGCCAGCACGACCTTTGGTCTGACGGTCACCACGCAGGCCGAGTTCAATTCCATCGTCGAAGAGGAGCGGAAGGAGACCGAAAAGATCACCTATGCTCCGCCTGCGGGCCATGTCGGGATCGAGGTTGTCGTGATGGACGTGTTCGAGGCAAGCGACGGGATCATCTGGTTCTTTCCGACATCCGAGCCGAACATCATTTCCGCCGCCGTGTCGGGCGATAGTGTGATTACATCGGACCTGTATGACATGACGGGCGTGCTGACGCTGCATCTGCCCAACATGGCTCCGCAGACATTTGACTACGACAGTTTTGCCGCGCGCATGGCCGCGTGACCTAAGACTTTTGCAGCACTTTATTTCAGCACTTTCGAGGCCCCTGTTTCGTGCAGGGGTCTTTTTTCGTATTTGTGCGCGTTGTGAATCATTTGCTTTGGGAGCCGCTGGCCCCTATCAAAGCGCTTTGAGTGTTAGTGCTAACATCTGACAATAGGGGCTTTGACGATGGCAGACGGACAAGACTGGTGGCGTGGGTCGGTGACCTATCAGATCTATCCCCGGTCCTTTATGGACGCGGATGGCGACGGGATTGGCGACATCAAGGGCATCATGGACCGGTTGGGCCATGTGGCGTCGCTGGGGGTCGATGCGATCTGGTTGAGCCCGGTATTCCCGTCGCCGATGGCCGACATGGGGTATGATGTTTCGGATTATCTGGACATCGATCCGAGTTTTGGCACGCTTGCAGAATTTGATGCCATGGTTGCCAAAGCCCATGATCTGGGTCTGAAGGTCATCATTGATCAGGTGTTGAGCCATGCGTCTGACCAGCATGCGTTGTTTACCGAGAGCCGTCAGAGCCGGGACAACCCCAAGGCCGACTGGTTCATCTGGGCCGATCCGAACCCCGATGGCACACCGCCCAACAACTGGCTGTCGATCTTTGGCGGTCCGGCCTGGACCTGGGATTCCCGCCGTCGCCAATATTACATGCACAATTTTCTGAAAGAGCAGCCGGATTGGAATTTCCACAATCCGGAGGTTCAGGATTACCTGCTGGATTGCGTGCGCTTCTGGCTGGAGCGCGGGGTGGATGGGTTTCGGTTGGATACCGTGAACTTCTATTTCCACGACCATTTGTTACGCGACAACGCAGCCAATCCATCGGATTGGGCGCAAGACGCCGTGCGCCCGTTCGAGATGCAGTACACGCTGTTTTCGAAGAACCGGCCGGAGAATCTTGGGTTTCTGAAGCGGTTGCGTGATTTGCTGGACGAATATGATGCCCGCACGATGGTGGGCGAGGTGGGTGACAGTCACCATGCCATTGATATCATGGGGCAATATACGTCGGGCCATCGTCTGCACATGGCCTACAGCTTTGAGATGTTGGGGCCCGATTTCTCGCCCAAGCATTTCCGCGAGCGGATTGAGGCGTTTTTCCGCGATGCGCCGGAGGGGTGGCCGTGCTGGGCGTTTTCGAACCATGATGTTCCGCGCCATGTTGGCCGCTGGCTGGCGCATGGCGTGGATCAGGATGCGCTGGCCAAGCAGGCGGCGGCGCTGCTTTTGAGCTTTGAGGGGTCGATCTGCATCTATCAGGGGGAAGAGCTAGGGCAGGTCGATACGGTCCTGAGCTTTGACGAGTTGACCGACCCCGAGGGCATCAATTTCTGGCCGGAGAAGACAGGGCGCGATGGCTGCCGGACTCCGATGATGTGGGAGGCGGATGCGCCGAATGGCGGCTTTAGCCAGGCCAACCGCACGTGGCTGCCGGTGAAGGCGCCTCAGCAAGCGCGGGCCGTGTCAGCGCAGGGGGGGAACAGCGTTCTGGCGTTCTATCGCGAGATGCTGGCGCTGCGCCGCGGGACGCAGGATTTGCGGGCGGGCAAGACGGTGTTTCTTGATCTGCCGGAACCCGTGCTAGGGTTTATGCGAGGGGAGAACATGATGTGCATTTACAACCTGTCGCCTGATCCGGTCACCGTGGCGCTGCCCCATGCGGTGACGTCTGTTCTGGATCAATCGGCGCAGGTCGATGGTGCGCAAGTCACACTTGGTGGCAGCGGGTTTTTGATCGGGCGCGTCGCCTGATGGGTGGGGCGGAGACCAAGACCCTGCCGCCCCATATGACCCAAGGGGATGTCGATGCGCTGCTAGAGGCGCGCCATGACCGCCCCTTTGATGTGCTTGGTCTGCACAAGACAGACCGTGCGGCGTGGTGCGTTGCCCTTGTGCCGGATGCGGTGCAGATTGTGGCGACCTTGGGGCGCAAAGCCGTGCCTCTCGACCGTGTGAAAGGGCCGCTTTTTGCGGGCAAGGTGCCCAATTCGAAATCTGCATATGCGTTAACTGCGATCCATGCAGACGGGTCCGAATGGTCTTTTGACGATCCCTATCGTTTTGGTCCGATCCTGAGTGATCTGGATCAGCATCTGATCAGTGAGGGCACGCATCGGCAGTTATGGCAGGCGCTGGGCGCGCATGTGATGGAGCTGGACGGCGTTGCGGGCACGCACTTTGCCGTCTGGGCGCCCAATGCGGTGCGCGTGTCCGTTGTGGGCGATTTCAACATCTGGGACGGGCGCCGCCACCCGATGCGCCGTGTGGGCGAGACGGGCGTGTGGGAGATTTTCCTGCCCGGTATCGCCGAAGGTGATCTGTATAAATACGAGATCGCGCCGCAGGACGGTGCGCCGTTTCTCAAGGCCGATCCGTTGGCGTTTGGGGCGCAGCACCCGCCCGAGACGTCGTCGGTCGTGCGGGACATTTCGGGCTACGGTTGGGACGATGCGGAGTGGATGGCGCAGCGCGGTGCGGTGCAGAGCCGGGACAAGCCGATTTCCATCTACGAGGTGCATCTCGGGTCTTGGCGGCACACGCCTGATGGGCGACGGCTGAGCTATCGCGAATTGGCGACCGAACTGGTCGAGTACGCCAAGTGGATGGGCTTCACCCATCTGGAGTTTCTGCCGATCAGCGAGTTTCCCTTTGACGGGTCATGGGGGTATCAGCCCCTTGGTCTGTATGCCCCCACCATCCGCTTTGGCCCGCCGCATGAGTTTCGCGATCTGGTCGAGGCGGCGCACAAGGCGGGGCTGGGTGTGATCCTGGACTGGGTGCCGGGGCACTTTCCGTCGGACGCCCATGGGCTGGCGGAGTTCGATGGCACGCATTTGTACGAACATGCCGACCCGCGCGAGGGGTTTCATCAGGACTGGAACACGCTGATCTACAACTACGGGCGGCGCGAGGTGAAGAACCACCTGACCGCCAACGCGCTGTATTGGTTCAAGGAATATCATATCGACGGGCTGCGCGTGGATGCGGTGGCGTCCATGCTCTATCGCGATTATTCGCGTGATGACGGGCAATGGGTGCCCAACAAGGACGGCGGGCGCGAGAATTACGAGGCCATTGATGTCCTGAAAGAGATGAATACCGTCTGCTATGGCGAGGTTGACGGGATCATGACCGTGGCCGAGGAAAGCACGGCCTTTCCCGGCGTGTCGTCGCCGGTGGATGCCGGTGGCCTTGGCTTTGGCTACAAGTGGAACATGGGGTGGATGAACGACACCCTGCGGTACATCGAAAAGGACCCCATTCACCGCAAGCACGATCATCATTTGATGACCTTTCCGATTGATTACTCATTCTCGGAAAACTTCGTGCTGCCGATCAGCCATGACGAGGTGGTTCATGGCAAAGGGTCGATGATTGCCAAGATGCCCGGCGATGAGTGGGAGAAGTTCGCCAACCTGCGCGCCTATTACGGTTTCATGTGGGGGCATCCCGGCAAGAAGCTGCTGTTCATGGGCTGTGAGTTTGGACAGTGGGCCGAGTGGAACCATGATGCGACCTTGGATTGGGATGCGCTGCACGGGCCGCAGCAGAAGGGGGTGCAAGCGCTGGTGCGCGATCTGAACCACCTCTATCGCGACACGCCTGCGTTGCATCGGCGCGATTGCGATCCGTCCGGGTTTCAATGGATAGCGAATGACCCGGATCAATCCCTGACTGCCTTCATGCGGCGGGGCGCGGAGGATGATGCGCCGGTGATTGTGGTGTGTAATTTCACCCCGGTGGAGCGCCAGTGGCGCATCGGTGTGCCGGTGTCTGGAACCTGGGAGGAGGTTCTGAACACCGACGCTGCGGCCTATGGCGGCGGGAACCGGGGCAACGGGGGGGCCGTTCAAACCCAGACGGGTGATTGGGACGGTCAGCCGCAATTTGCGGACGTCACGGCGCCGCCTTTGGCCACGGTGATGTTCCGACATGAAATTTAGGGAGGATTGGATATGGTGGACACGACACGGCTGTCGCAAAGGTCGATGGCCTTTGTGCTGGCGGGGGGGCGCGGGTCGCGCCTGAAAGAGTTGACCGACCGGCGGGTGAAACCGGCGGTGTATTTCGGCGGCAAGACGCGAATTGTGGATTTTGCCCTGTCCAATGCGGTGAATTCCGGTATCCGTCGCATGGCGCTGGCCACCCAGTACAAGGCACACTCGCTGATCCGCCATTGCCAGCGGGGGTGGAGTTTCTTCCGCGCCGAGCGGAACGAGTTTCTGGACATCCTGCCCGCGTCCCAGCGTGTGTCAGAAGAGATGTGGTATCGTGGCACGGCGGATGCGGTGACCCAGAACATCGACATCGTCGACAGCTACGATATTGAATATATTGTCATTCTGGCCGGTGATCACATCTATAAGATGGATTACGAGGTCATGTTGCGCCAGCATGTGGAGCAGGGGGCGGATGTGACAGTGGGCTGCCTGACGGTGCCGCGCGAAGAGGCGAGTGCATTTGGCGTGATGGGCGTGGACGCGCAGAGCCGGATCACGTCATTTCTGGAAAAGCCCGCTGATCCGCCTGCGACACCCGAGGATCCGACCAAGGCGTTGGCGTCGATGGGCATTTACGTCTTTAGCTGGAAATTCCTGCGTGAGCTTTTGATAAGGGACGCCGAGGATCCGAATTCAAGCCATGATTTCGGGCACGACCTGATCCCGGACATCGTGAAGAACGGCAAGGCCGTCGCCCACCGTTTTGATGACAGTTGTGTGCGGGCCGAAGAGGCGCCCAGCTACTGGCGCGATGTGGGGACGCTGGATGCCTTCTGGGAAGCCAATATCGACCTGACCGACTTCACGCCCGAGCTGGATTTGTGGGATCAGCACTGGCCGATCTGGACCTATTCCGAAAGTGTGCCGCCCGCGAAGTTCATCCATGATGAGAAGGACCGGCGCGGGGTGGCGATTTCGTCTATGGTGTCGGGCGGCTGTATCATTTCGGGGACCGAGGTGCGCAATTCGCTGCTGTTCACCGATGTGCATACCAATTCCTATGCCGTACTGGATCATTCCGTCGTCCTGCCCAACGTGGTCATCCACCGGTCGGCCCGGCTGCGCAAATGCGTGATTGACCGGGGGGTGGAGATCCCCACAGGTCTGGTGGTGGGCGAGGATCCGTTGGAGGACGCGAAACATTTCCGGGTGTCCGACAAGGGTACGACCCTGATCACCGCCCCGATGGTGGAGGCGTGGAAGGCGGCCCAATGACACGCGTTCTGTCCGTCGCTTCGGAATGTGCGCCGCTGGTCAAGACTGGCGGCCTTGCAGATGTGGCCGGTGCCTTGCCCGCGGCGCTTGCGCCCCTGGGCGTGGATATGCGGACCCTGTTGCCGGGCTATCCGGCTGTGATGGATGCGCTTGGGGCGGCAGATGTCGTTGCCGAGGTTGGCGATCTGTTTGGCGGCTCGGCTTGTCTGCTGGCGGGAGAGGCGGCGGGGCTGGACCTGTTTGTGCTGGACGCGCCGCTTCTGTTTGACCGGGGGGCCGGGATATACCTGAATGGCGATGGCGTTGATTGGCCCGACAACCCCGAACGCTTTGCCGCGCTGTGCCGGGTGGCGGCGGATTTGGCCGCAGGGTCCTTGGGCCATTGGCGCCCTGATCTGGTGCATTGCCATGATTGGCAGGCGGGGTTGGTGCCATACTACCTGAAGCGCAATGCAGTGGGCGTGCCGAGTGTCCTGACCATTCACAATATCGCCTTTCAGGGCCTTGTGCCCATGGACCGCGCCAAGGCGCTGGGCATTGCCAAGGCGGACCTGACCCGCGAGGGCGTCGAATACTGGGGGCAGATTTCGGCGTTGAAGGCGGGGTTGCTGCACGCGGATCGGCTGACCACCGTGTCGCCCACCTATGCCCGCGAGTTGATGACGCCGGAGTTCGGGATGGGTCTGGATGGTGTCTTGCAGAGCCGCAAGGCTGACTTGTCGGGCATTCTGAACGGCATTGATCTGGACGTGTGGTCGCCCGAGGTGGATGGCCATATCCGCCCCTACAAGACACTGCGCGGGAAGGCGGCGAACAAGGCGCCGCTGCGCGCCGAGTTCGGGTTGCCTGAGGCAGCTGGGCCGCTGTGTGTTGTCGTGTCCCGGCTGACGGCGCAAAAGGGGCTGGACCTGCTTTTGGATGCGTTGCCGGCGCTTTTGGACCGGGGCGGGCAATTGGCGCTGCTGGGGTCGGGTGATCCGGCGCTTGAGGCTGCCTTTGCCAGCTATGACCATCCCGGTGTTGCGGTCCGCATCGGCTATGACGAGGCGCTGTCGCACCGGATGATGGCGGGGGGCGATGCGATTTTGGTGCCATCGCGGTTCGAGCCGTGCGGGCTGACGCAATTGTACGGTCTGCGCTACGGTACGTTGCCTGTGGTCGCCCTGACCGGCGGGCTGGCCGATACCGTGATCCCGGCGACGCCTGCCACGATGGCAAAAGGGGTGGCGACGGGCCTGCAATTTCATCCGGTGACGGCGGATGCGCTCTCAAACGCGCTGATGCAGCTTTGTGACCTTTTCGAAACGCCCAAGCTGTGGTCAAAGATGCAGCGAAATGCGATGGCGCAGCCCGTGGGGTGGGCGCCGTCGGCTGCGGCCTATGCTGCGCTGTATGATGACTTGGTGAAGGCTGCCGAATGACACCATTCCAACTGAGCGCGGGCCGCCCCCACCCGTTGGGCGCCACGTTCGACGGCGAGGGCGTGAACTTTGCCGTGTTTTCCCAGCACGCGACCCGCGTGGTACTTTGCCTGTGCGACGCGCAGGGGCGCGAGGTGTACCTTGTCGACCTGGCCGAGCGCGAGGGGCATATCTGGCACGGCTACATCGCGGGCCTGCGTCCCGGTCAGCAATATGGCTACCGCGTGCACGGGCCTTGTGCCCCTGCCGAGGGGCACCGCTTCAACCCCTACAAGCTGCTCATGGACCCCTATGCCAAGCGGCTGAGCGGGCAGGTGCAGTGGCATGATGCGCTTTACGGCTACGAGATCGGGCACAAGGACAAGGACCTGAGTTTCGATGCGCGCGACAGTGCCGATTACATGCCCCGGTCTGTCGTGGTGGACCCGGCATTCACCTGGGGCCGGAATGAGCAGGTGCGGCTGGATACGCCGTGGTCCGACACGGTCATTTACGAGGCGCATGTCAAAGGGCTGACGGCGCAGCGCAAGGATGTGCCCCACGCGGGGCGGTTCCTGGGCATGGCGTCGGACCAGATGCTGGAACATCTGACTGATCTGGGTGTCACGGCCATCGAGCTACTGCCTGCGCAGGCCGCCGTTGATGACCGGTTTCTGGTGGACAAGGGGTTGAGCAATTATTGGGGCTACATGACCTACGGGTTCTTTGCACCTGAGCCCAAATACCTGAGTAACCATGATATTTCCGAGTTTCAGCAGATGGTGGCACGGTTCCATTCGGCCGGGATCGAGGTGATCATGGACGTGGTGTACAACCACACGGCCGAGGGCGATCAGCGTGGGCCGACACTGAGCTTTCGGGGCTTTGACAACGCGAGCTATTACCGGCTGGCGGATGACCCGCGTTACTATGTGGATGACACGGGCTGCGGCAACACGCTGGATCTGGATCATCCCTTCGTGTTGCGCATGGTGATGGATTCGTTGCGTTATTGGGTCGAGGTCATGCATGTGGACGGCTTCCGCTTTGATCTGGCGTCGAGCCTTGCGCGCACGTCGGGTGGGTTTGACCGGGACGGGCCGTTTTGCAGGGCCATCCGGCAGGACCCGGTGTTGAACAAGGTCAAGATGATTGCAGAGCCGTGGGACGTGGGGCCCGGTGGCTATCAGCTGGGCGCGTTCCCGTCGCCCTTTACTGAGTGGAATGACAAGTACCGCGATCACGTGCGCCGGTTCTGGCGGGGCGATGCCTGCATGATCCGCAAGCTGGCCGGGAACGTGACCGGTTCGGCGCTGCGCTTTGATCATGACGGGCGCCCGGCGACGTCGTCGATCAACTTTCTGACCGCCCATGACGGGTTCACATTGATGGATACCGTCAGCTACAATGAAAAGCACAACGCGGCCAATGGCGAGGGCAACCGCGACGGGCACGACCACAATTGTTCGGACAATTGCGGGGTCGAGGGCCCGACAAATGATCCACAGATCATGGCCCTGCGCGCGCAGCGGCGGCGCAACATGCTGGCCACACTGATGATGAGCCAGGGCACGCCGATGATCCTGGCGGGCGATGAGTTGGGCAACAGCCAGATGGGCAATAACAACGCCTATTGTCAGGACAACGAGATCGGCTGGGTCAACTGGGACGAAGCGGACCCGGATTTCCTGGCCTTCTGCCGTCAGATCATCGCGTTTCGCAAATCCAGCCCGATCCTGCGCCAGAAGCGGTTCTTGCACGCGGGCAAGCGGGCCGTCGATGGCAAGCCGGACGTGTTTTGGCGCAAGGCCGACGGCACCGCCATGGAAGAGGAAGACTGGCAGCGCGCCGAGTTGAAATTCCTCGGGGTCGAGATGCGGATGGCACGTGGGACGCCCGCATACGAGCCCCGGCTGGGTGCGATTTACCTGTTATTCAACGCAGGCGATGCGACCACAGCAACCCTGCCCGAGACGCTGCCGGGGCACCGGTGGCACCGGGTCATCGACACCTCTGGTCAGGTGCTGGCAGCGCCCAGGTCCGACGCCGTGTCTATCGCACCGAACAGTGTCGTGGCCCTTGAATTATGCGCTGTGGACGGAATGTCCGTGGGCGAAGAGATATTTGAAAACAGGAAGATCAAGGCATGACCATCCAAACCATTGAAACCAAACCGATTGACGGACAAAAACCGGGCACCAGCGGGCTGCGCAAGAAGACAGCCGTGTTCATGCAACCGGGGTATCTTGAGAATTATACGCAGGCCATTTTCGACGGGATTGGAGGCATTGGCGGCAAGACGCTGGTCGTCGGCGGTGATGGGCGGTATTTCAACGACGTGGCCATCGCGACGATCCTGCGCATGGCGGCGGCCAATGGGGCGGCCAAGTGCATCGTCGGACAGGGTGGGTTGCTGTCCACCCCTGCCGCATCGCACCTGATCCGCAAGCGTGGGGCCGATGGCGGTTTGATCCTGTCGGCAAGCCACAACCCGGGCGGCCCAAAGGCGGATTTTGGTCTGAAATACAACGGGCCGAACGGGGGGCCTGCGACCGAGGGCGTGACGGCCAAGATCTTTGCGCGCACCGAGGAGATTGACGCTTACCGCATTCTGGATGGCGGCGATGTGGATCTGGATGCGCTGGGCGACACTGCCTTGGCCGGCATGCAGGTCGAGATTGTGGATCCTGTGGCCGATTACGCCGACCTGATGGGGACGCTGTTTGACTTTGACGCTATTGCGGACCTGTTCCGCGGTGGGTTTCGGGTCTGTTTCGATGCCATGCACGCGATCACTGGCCCGTATGCCCACGAGATCCTTGAGAACAGGTTGGGCGCGCCTGCGGGCACTGTCATCAATGGCGTGCCGAGCCCCGATTTTGGTGGTGGCCACCCGGACCCGAACCCGGTTTGGGCCAAGGCGCTGATGGATGTGATGTATGCCGAGGACGCGCCCGACTTTGGCGCCGCGTCGGACGGCGATGGCGACCGCAACATGATCGTTGGCCAGCGCTGCTATGTCAGTCCGTCGGACAGTCTGGCACTGCTTGCGGACAAGGCCGATCTTGCGCCCGGCTATGCCGGAGGCCTGGCCGGCGTGGCGCGGTCCATGCCCACCTCTGCCGCCGCCGACCGCGTGGCCGAGGCCAAGGGTATGGCGCATTTCGAGACGCCAACCGGTTGGAAGTTCTTTGGCAACCTGCTGGATGCGGACAAGGTGACGCTGTGCGGTGAGGAAAGCGCCGGGACCGGGTCGAACCATGTGAGGGAAAAGGACGGGCTGTGGGCGGTTCTGCTGTGGCTGAACATTCTGGCGGCGACGGGCAAGTCGGTGGCCGACCTGATGGCGGATCATTGGGCGACCTACGGGCGCAATTACTACTCGCGCCATGATTACGAGGCGGTGGACAGTGCGGCGGCCAATGACCTGATCGCCAATCTGCGTGGGCGTCTTGGCGACCTGCCGGGGCAGACGGTCGGCAACCTCACCGTGTCAGGCGCGGACGAGTTTTCCTACGACGATCCGGTGGACGGCTCGACCTCGTCTGGCCAGGGCATCCGCATATTTTTCGAGGGCGGTGGACGGGTTGCGTTCCGGTTGTCGGGGACTGGGACGGACGGTGCGACGTTGCGCGTCTACCTTGAGCAGTTGGAGACAGCGCCGGGCGCTTTGGGCAAGGACCCGCAAGAAGCGTTGGCGGGCATCATCGCAGCAGCCGACGCGCTGGCCGAGATCAAGGTGCGCACAGGCCGCGATGGCCCTGACGTCATCACCTGATGTGACCAAGGGCGGCTAGTCCGCCGCCCGCTGCACCCCTTCGACGATGGCGGCGCGCAGTTTCTTTTCCAGCGTCTTCTGCTTGGCCTCGGAGTAGTATTTCAGGCCGAACATGTCCTTGACGTAGAAGGTATCGACCACCTGTTCGCCATAGGTCGCGATGACCGCGTTGGCGATATAGACGTTGGATGCCGCGAGTGTCCGCGTCAGATCGTGCAGCAGGCCGGGGCGGTCGCGGGTGTCGACCTCGATGATCGTGTAAATGTCGGACCCTTCGTTGTCGAAGGTGATATGGGTCGGGACCCTGAACGCCTTTTCGCGTTTCTTGACCTTGTCGCGGTCCTTGATCGCGTCGCGCGTGACAACCTCGCCCGCAAGTGTGCGTTCGATCATCTTGCGCAGGCGGGGCAGGCGTGCGGCGTCGTAGGGGTTGCCGTCGGCGTCCTGGATCCAGAAGGCATCGGTCACGAACCCATCGGATGTGGTGTAGCTGCGTGCGTCGACGATGTTGGCGCCGACGAGGGCCAGTGCTCCGGTGAGGCGGGCAAAGATGCCGGGATGGTCGGGCATGACGAAACAGGCGCGGGTGGCATCGCGGTCCTCGTCCGGGTGGAGGTCCATGACGATTTCGTTTTCGCCGATGTTCTTGAGCAGGTTGGCAAACACCAAATGGGCAGTGACGTGCAGCCCCTGCCAATAGGCATCGTAATGACGGGCAACTTCGGTTTGCACGTCCTTGCGTGCCCAGTCCGACAGTTCCGCACGCAGCGCCTTTTTCGCCTCCGCCCCGCGACCCGCACGGGTCAGCGCCTCCATCCCGTCCTCGAGCGCGCGGCGGGTCTGGCGGTAAAGTGCGCGGATCAGCACGGCCTTCCAGTTGTTCCAGGTGGTGGGGCCGACGCCGCGGATGTCGCAGACAGTCAGCACGCACAGCAGGTCGAGCCGTTTGACCGTCTGCACCGCCTTGGCAAAGTCGCGCACGGTGCGGGGGTCGGCGATGTCGCGTTTCTGGGCCATGTCAGACATCAGAAGGTGGTAGCGCACCAGCCATTCGACCGTATCCACCTCGTCCTGCTTCAGGCCGAGACGCGGGGCAATCTTGCGCACCATTTGCGCGCCCAGGATCGAATGGTCCTCCTCCCGCCCCTTGCCAATGTCGTGCAGAAGGAGTGCCACGTAGAGCACCTTGCGGTTTACGCCGTCCTTCAGGATGGATGAGGCGACGGGCAGGTCTTCTTCCAGCTCATCGCGTTCGATCATCGCAAGCTGGGCGATGCATTGGATGATGTGTTCGTCCACCGTGTAGGAGTGGTACATGTTGAACTGCATCATTGCGACGATGTGTTCAAACTCGGGGATGAAGGTGGCCAGCATCCCCAGCTCGTTCATCCGCCGCAAGGCCCGTTCCGGGTTGCCGTGTTTCAAGAGCAGGTCGAGAAAGATGCGCTGCGCCTCGGGGTCCTTGCGCATGCCATCATCGACAAGATCCAGATGCGACTTGATCAGTCGCATGGCGTCGGGGTGGATCAGCATGCCGGTGCGCAGCGCTTCCTCGAAAATGCGCAGGAGGTTCAGCTTGTCCGTCAGGAAAGCCGCGTCATCCTCGATCGCAAGTCGGTTGTTGATCACCTGATAACCCGCCTTGGCCCGCGGCTTGCGCTTGAACAGCCGGTCCAGCAGCGGCTCGGCCTTCAGGTGATCGGCCTCCAGCTTGGTCAGGAAGATGCGTGTCAGGTCGCCCACTTCGGTGGCGTGCAGGAAATAGTCCTGCATGAACCGTTCCACGCCGCGCCGTCCGGCCGCGTCCTCGTATCCCATCGCATCTGCCACGGTGACCTGCATGTCGAAGGTCAGTTGTTCTGTGGCCCGGCCCGACAGCAGGTGCAGATGGCAGCGTGTGGCCCAGAGGAAATCCTCTGCCGCGACGAAGGCGTCAAATTCCTCGTCCGTGAAGAGGCCCAGGGGGACAAGTTCGGCAGCGTCCTGCACCTTGTGGATGTATTTGCCGATCCAGAACAGCGATTGCAGGTCGCGCAGCCCGCCCTTGCCCTCTTTCACGTTGGGTTCAACCACGTAACGCTGGCCCTGACGGGTGTGACGCGCGTCCCGTTCGGCCAGTTTCGCCTCGATAAAGGCGCGTTCGCTGCCTTCGAAAAGGTCGGTGCGCAGCTTGGTATCCAGCTTGGTTGCGAGGGCCGCGTCGCCAAAGAGAAACCGGTGTTCCAGCATGGCGGTGCGGATCGTGAAATCTTCGGCCCCAAGGCGCAGGCAGTCCCGCACTGTGCGGCTGGCGTGGCCCACCTTCAGCTTGAGGTCCCATAGGATGTAGAGCGTGGACTCAATCACGCTTTCCGCCCAGGGCGTGATCTTGTAGGGGGTCAGGAACAGCAGGTCGACGTCGGAAAACGGCGCCATCTCGCCCCGGCCATAGCCGCCGACGGCCAGCACGGCGAGCCGTTCGCTGTTTGTGGGGTTCGGGTTGGGGTGCATGCGCGTCTGCGCGGTGTGCAGCGCGGCATCGACCAGGCAATCGGTCAGGTATGTGTACGACCGTGTCGTGGGCCGCGCCGCAAACGGTGCTGTGCGGAAGGCGGTTGCAATAGCATCCCGCCCCGCCTTTTGCGCGGCCTTCAGATGCGCCACGACCGCTTTACGGTCGGGGTTGCTGGCCATCAACGCATGGAAAGCGTCGCTATCGAAGATCTCGGTCGCGGCGCAAATCAGGTGTTGGTCGGGCGGGTCGGTTGCCTGAAGGGCGGTATTGTTCAAGGCGCTCTCCGTTTCGAGCGGCGGCAGAGTTAGAACCCTGCGCCGCCAAAGCCGCGTGGGGCTGGGTCGATCACGACGACTTTGTTGTCGCGCACTGTGGCCACGGCAAGCCCGCGTTCGTTCGTGCCGTCCTGGCGCAGCCGGAAGATGCCGGAGGCCCCCTGGAACCCGGACCCCTGGGTCAGCGCCGCGCCCGTCAGCGCCCCTGCGTTGCCCTGTGCGGCCAGGGCGCCGATCGCTGCAATCCCGTCAAAGGCCAGACCGGCCAGCGGGTGCGGGGCACTGCCATAGGCCGATTCGTATTGCGCCCGAAAGGCGCCCGCACGGTTCGGGTCAGGCAGCGCGAACCAGCCGCCCTGAATGCCCGGCAGGTCCAGCGTTTGGCGCGGGATGTCCCAGCGCGTCATGCCAATGAACTGCGTAGCGGCGGGGTTAACCCCGGTTTCGGGCAGAAGTTGTGAAAGCAAAGGCAGGCCACCTGCGGGGGCGGCTGTCAGGAACACGGCGTTTGCACCGGCATTATCGACCGCCGATTTGACCCGTGGCACGGCGGCGATCAGGCCCTGCTGCGACAGCGGGTAGTCCACCGTGCCCGTCACCGTTGCACCGCTGCGCGACGCGGCTTGCTGGATGGCGTTGCGCCCAAGCTGGCCTGCTACATCCTGTGCGTGCACCACGACGATGCGGTCCTTGCCTTGCCCGGCCGCATAGCTGACCAACCGGTCCGCTGTGTTGTTGAAGGTCGACCCCAGCACGAACACGTTGCCGCCCGCGATGGTCGTGTTGTTCGAAAAGGCCAGCACGTTCACATTTTGCGGGGCGACCGCGACCCCTGCGGCATTCGCAGCCTCGGCATAGAGCGGACCCAAAATGATCTGCGCGCCGTCATTCACCGCTTGGGCGGCCTGCGCGGCTGCCGTCTGTGCATTGCCTGCCGTGCCATAGACACGCAGGTCGATCTGTACCCCGCGCAGGTCGCGCATGGCGAGCCGGGCTGCATTTTCGAGGTTGTTTGCGAGCAGTTCGTCACTGGCCTGGCCCGATCCGCGTGGGACGAGAAGTGCAACAGGCACGGGTTGGGTCGTGTCAATCCGTGGCCCGCCTGCCGTGATGCCGCCAATGGCTGCCGGATCGCAGGCCGCGAGCGCAAGGGCGGCAAATGGCAAGACCGCCCGCCGCACCGACTTGCGCAGCGATTTGAAAAACGCAAACATGAACTGTCACTCCCATTGATGCAGGGCATGACATTGCCCCGCCCTGATATTTTGGGCGGATCATAGTGGTAAGGTGAGGCGGGTCCAGCTTTGAATCATATCAAGACGACGCTGCGCCCGGGGATCTGGTTTGTCGGTGTGCCTATCGGGACCGCGCGCGATATCACCTTGCGGGCGCTTGATGTGCTGGCCTCTGCCGATGTTCTGGCGGCCGAGGACACGCGCAGCCTGCGCAAGTTGATGGATATCCACGGCGTGCCGCTGGATGGCCGCCGTATCGAGGCGCTGCACGAGCATTCCAAGGAGACGCAGGTCGCGCGGCTTCTGGCGCGGGCGACGGAGGAGAGCGTGGCTTATGCGTCCGAGGCCGGGATGCCGCTGATCGCGGATCCGGGCTTTGAGCTGGCGCGCGCCGCGCGGGTGGCAGGTATCCCCGTGACATGCGCGCCGGGGCCGTCCGCCGTTCTCACCGCCCTTGTGCTCGGGGGATTGCCGACGGATGCCTTCCATTTTGGCGGCTTCCTGCCCGCGACGCGCAGTGCAAGACAGCGCGCGCTGGAGGGGCTGGCCGGGATCGCGGCCACGCTGGTGCTCTACGAATCGCCAAAACGTCTTGGTGCGCTTCTGTCCGATGCCACGGATCGACTGGGGGCAGAGCGCCCGGCGGCAGTGTGCCGGGAACTGACAAAACGCTTCGAGGATGTCAGGCGCGGGACGCTGGGTGAATTGGCAGAAGCCTATGCGCGCGAGACGCCAAAAGGGGAAATCGTTGTCCTGATCGGGCGAGGAGAGACGAAGGACGTTAAGGAAAAAGACATTGATCGTGCGCTACAGTCGGCGCTGAGTGATATGACGGTCAAAGATGCGGCGGCTTTTGTGGCCGAAAGCCTGGAACTGCCCAGGCGACGTGTCTACCAGCGCGCCTTGGACATGGCGCGCGATGTGAAACAGGGCGATGAGGCTGAATGATGGCGCGGCATGAACGGTTTTTGGATCCTGCACAGCCTGTCGATGCGCGTGCTTCGCGTGGCCGCACGGCGTATCTGGCCGGTCTGGCCGCCGAAGACATTGTCGCGCGGGCCTACCGCGCGGCCGCTTACTCGCTCGTCGCCGAACGCTGGCGCGGTCGTCGCGGCGAAATTGATCTGGTGTTTTCGACCGTGGTGGGGATCGTCATGGTCGAGGTGAAGGCCAGCAAGACGTTGTCCGCCGCTGCGGACCATTTGACCCCTGCGCAGGTCGCGCGCCTTTACGCGACGGCGGAAGAATACCTTGCCACGCTGCCGAACGGATCGTTGACGGACATCCGATTTGATGTGGCGCTGGTCGATCAGGCGGGTCGCTTGAACATCCACGAAAACGCGTTCGCCGGGTACATGTGACCGACGCGCACGCCGGTTTGCGCCCTCGTACAGTGCCTTGCCATTGCGCGCCCCGCCGCTCTGCGCCATCAAAGGCGCGGACGACAGCAGAGGTGTGCCATGAAGATTGCCTTTCAGATGGACCCGATCGGGGCGGTAAATATCAACGCAGACAGCAGTTTCCGCCTGGCCGAGGAGGCGCAGGCGCGTGGGCACAGCCTGTTTTTCTATTCGCCGGATCATCTGGCCTATCAGGAGGGGCGCATTACGGCGCGGGGCCATGACTTCACCGTGCAGCGGGTGCAGGGCGAGCACGCCGAGTTGAGCGAGATGCGCGAGGTTGATCTTGCCGATTTCGACGTGATCTGGCTGCGCCAGGATCCGCCCTTTGACATGCATTACATCACGTCGACCCACCTGCTGGACCGCCTGAAGGGTGACGCCGTTGTGGTCAACGATCCGTTCTGGGTCCGGAACTATCCCGAAAAGCTGCTGGTTCTCGATTTTCCCGACCTGACCCCGCCGACGACAATTGCGCGCGATCTGGACACCATCAAGGCGTTCAAGGCCAAGCATGGCGATGTCATCCTGAAGCCGCTCTATGGCAATGGCGGTGCAGGTGTGTTCCGCCTGGATGCCAATGACCGCAACCTTACCTCGCTGCACGAGCTTTTCACCGGCTTCAGCCGCGAGCCTCTGATTGTGCAGAAGTTTTTGCCGGACGTCTCGAACGGGGACAAGCGGGTGATCCTTGTGGATGGCGACCCCGTTGGCGCCATCAACCGTGTACCCGCCGAGGGCGAGACACGGTCGAACATGCATGTGGGCGGACGTCCGGAAAAGATCGGCCTGTCCGATCGTGACCGCGAGATCTGCACCGCCATCGGGCCGCTGCTCAGGGAAAAGGGCCAGGTGTTTGTCGGCATCGACGTCATTGGCGACTACCTGACCGAGATCAACGTGACCTCGCCCACCGGCATTCAGGAGCTGGAACGTTTTGATGGCGTGAACATTGCCGAGAAGATCTGGCAGGCGATCGAGGCTAAAGTCGTTTGAGCCTCTTGCGACCTATCCTGAACCAGTACCTGCGGCTGACGGAAAAGCCGCATATGCGCCGCGCGCGGCACCCCGAAGACCTACGCCGCAGCTTTGAAGCCAAAGCGCGCCTGTTTTTTCATGCGCCGTGGTCGATGCGGTTGGAATGGGGCACGTTGGCCGGGGGCGATGCGCTTTGGACCAGGCCACGCCGTGAGGCGAGTAACGTCACCATCCTTTACTTCCACGGTGGAGGCTATGTGTTCGGATCGCCCCGTACGCATGGTGCGATGCTCGCGTCGTTGGCTCATCGTGCCGCGGCGCAGGCGGTGCTGCCCTGCTATCCGCTGGCGCCCGAGCATCCCTTTCCCGCAGCCGTTGATCATGCGCGCGCGGTCTATGACGCATGTCTGGCGACGGGTGGGCCTGTGATCATTGGCGGCGATAGTGCAGGGGGCGGTCTCGCGCTGTCGCTGCTTGTGTCTTTGCTGACGGACGCCGCGCCGCTGCCTGCCGGTGTTTTTGCTTTTTCACCGCTGACCGATCTGACCTTTTCCGGGACCAGCATTCGCGACAATGCGCAGTCCGAGGTTATCTTGCCCGCCGAGCGCGTGGACGAGATGGCGGATATGTATCTTGCCGGTGCGGATCCGACAGATCCGCGTGCGAGCCCACTGTTCGGAGATTTCACCGGTGCGCCCCCCGTTTGGATCACGGCGGGCGACACAGAGATCCTGCGCGACGACAGCCGACGCATCGTGCTGCGGATGGAGGAGCAGGGCGTGTCAGTCACTTATGTCGAAGAACGGGACCTGCCGCATGTCTGGCCCATATTTCACAACACGCTGCCTGAGGCACGGCAAACGCTGATGGCGCTTGCTGCTTGGATCGAGGCTCAGACCGGGGCGAGTGCGCCAACCCGGTAGCTCACCGCCTCGGCCACGTGGGTTTTGCGCACGTCCTCTGCACCGTCGAGATCGGCAATGGTGCGCGCGACCCGCATCACGCGGTGGTAGCCGCGTGCCGACAGGCCAAAGCGGTCGGCCACTTTGGTCAGCAGCGCGCGTCCCTCCGCATCTGGTGCTGCGAAGTCATCTAGCGCACCGCCCGACAGGTCGGCGTTGCTGCGCATGCCTGTACCGTCGAGCCGTGCGGCCTGCACCTTGCGTGCTGCTTCGACGCGGGCCGCAACCGCCGCAGAGCTGTCGCCGGTGGCGGGCAGATCGAGGTCGGAATAGGTCACAGGCGGCACATCGACCCGCAGGTCGAACCGGTCCATCAGTGGGCCAGAGATGCGGCCCAAATAGTCGTCACCACAGGCTGGCGCGCGTCCGCAGGCGCGCGAAGCGTCGGACAGGTAGCCGCATTTGCAGGGGTTCGCCGCGGCCACCAGCATGAAGCGGCAGGGGTATTTGATGTGGTTGTTCGCGCGTGCGACCATAACCTCGCCCGTCTCAATGGGCTGGCGCAGGGTTTCGAGTACCGTGCGCGGGAATTCGGGAAACTCGTCCATGAACAGCACACCATTGTGCGCGAGTGAAACCTCGCCCGGTTTGGCCCCGCGCCCGCCGCCGATGATGGCGGCCATGGACGCGGTGTGGTGCGGTTCGCGAAAGGGCCGGTCCATGGAGATGCCGCCCGCGTCAAGCAGCCCCGCCAGCGAGTGGATCATCGAGGTTTCCAGCGCTTCCATCGCGGAGAGCGGGGGGAGGATGCCGGGCAGGCGTGCGGCGAGCATCGACTTGCCGGAGCCCGGTGTCCCGACCATCAGGAAATGGTGCCGCCCTGCGGCAGCCACTTCCATGGCGCGTTTGGCGCGTTCCTGCCCCTTGACGTCGCGCAGGTCCGGCAGGCCCGTGCCGCTCGCGATCCGTCCGGCCTTGGCCGGCTCCAATGGCACCTGGCCGGTATAGTGGCGCACGACATCGCCAAGGGACGCCGCGGCGATCACCTTGGTGGCATCGACCCACGCCGCTTCGGCACCGGAACCCGCAGGGCACAGCAGTCCGCGGTCCTGCTCGGCGGCGGCCATGGCGGCGGGCAGGGCGCCAAGAACCGGAACCAGCGTGCCGTCCAGGGACAACTCGCCAAGAGCCACCGTGCCTTCAACCGTGTCCTCCGGCAGAATGCCGAGCGCGGCCAGCAGGGATAGCGCGATTGGCAGATCGAAATGCGACCCCTCCTTGGGCAAATCGGCGGGCGACAGGTTGATGGTGATCCGCTTGGAGGGCAGCGCGATGGACATGGCCGTCAGCGCCGCGCGCACCCGGTCGCGCGCCTCTGACACGGCCTTGTCCGGCAGGCCCACGATCGAAAACGCGGGCAGGCCCGGCGTCATGGCGCATTGCACCTCGACCTCGCGCGCGTCGACGCCCTGAAATGCCACCGTGTAGGCGCGTGCCACCATGTCTCCACCTCTTCAAAGATGGTTAATGGCTAGCGACCCGCGGTTTACGATTGGTTAACGGCGGAGATGTGTGCGCCTCGGGGCCGTGCATATTTTTGGAACAATGAAGGGGATGCCCGGCGCGTCAGGCTGGCCAAGGTTCTTTTGGCAAGTCCATTTCGTAGGGGAACGGGTCGTATGTCACCTTTAACCCCTCGGTGCGCCACGCCTTGAACGCCGGGTCGGTGATCGCGGTTTGGCAGTAGCTGCGCGCGGCGTCCGATACCGGCAAATCATAGCCTACGATGCGTGCGCAGACCGGGGCATAGAAAACGTCCGCCAGTGAGTATGTCCCGAACAACCAGGGTCCGTCTATTTTGAACTTGGCCGCATGTGCCCAGAGTGTTTCGATGCGGTCCAGATCCATCTGCACCGCGTCCGATACGGCAAAGCCCTTGTTCACGTGGTTGAGTTGCATCGGGCAGGCGCCGCGCAGCGCTGTGAAGCCTGCCACCATTTCGGCGCACAGCCATCGGGCTGTGGCGCGTGCGCCGGGACCCTCAGGCCAAAGCCCGGCCTCTGGATGCCGTTCGGCAAGGGTTTCGGCCATGGCCAGGCTTTCGCCTACCACAGTTCCGTCGGGCAGTTTGAGCGCCGGGACCAGGCGGGCGGGGGCCAGCGGGGCCATGTCATCGGCCATGGTGCCGGAATAGAGGCCAATCATGTGCGTGCGGTGGGGCAGGCCGAATTTCTCGAGCATGAGCCAGCCGCGCAGCGACCAACTCGAAAAGGTGCGGTCGCCGATATAGAGGTCGTAGGTCATGCGCGCGAGGCTAGGCGCAGCCGGGCGCATTTGCCCAACGCTGATTTGTGAGGACTGCAATCACGGAGCGTGATTGATGCGCTCTGCTGTGCCCTGTGCGCGGTTCAGCGTGGTGACCGACAAGGGGTCGATCTTGTGGCCCAGCACCTTTTGCGCGGTGAGGCCCAGCACCGCTTGCACTTGCGTCAGGATCACGCCGAAATGGGCAACGGCGATGATGTCGCGGCCGGGATGTGCCGATTCGATCCGGCGCACGGCCATCGCCACCCGGGCGGCAGAGGTGTTCCAGCTTTCGCCGCCGGGCGGGGTGTGATCGCCTGGGTTCTCCCAATACGCACGGCTGAGTTCGGGGTGCCAGTCTGCTACTTTTGAAAAATGCACGCCGTCCCAGACCCCGAAGTGAAATTCGCGCAGGGCCGGATCATGTGGCAGGCGCGTGCGGTTGCCTTGGATCGCGCTGGCCGTGTTGATCGACCGGGCCAGGTCGGAGGACACGATCAGCGCGTCATCCGGCAAATGCGCCGCCAGTCGGGCGATGGCGCCTGTGTCGGTCAGGTCGGCGTCGACATCGCGCCAGCCGGTGAATGTCTTTTGATGCGTCGGCCCGTGCCGCACCCAGTGCCATGTGGTCATGGTGCGTCGCCCTTGCGCAATTGCGGCAGCCCGGCCAGCACATGCCAGACCGTATCGGCTTGTGCTGCCAGCGCGATGTTGAGCCGTCCCTGCGCCTCGCGAAACCGACGGGCCAGCGCGTTCTCGGGCACGATCCCCTGGCCGACCTCATTCGTGACCACCACGACCGGCGCCGCGCACGCGTTCAGGGCATTCAGCAGCGCGGTTTGGCCTGCGATCACGTCGGCCTCGTCCATCATCAGGTTTGTCAGCCACATGGTTGCGCAATCCAGCAATACCGATTGATCCTTGGTCGCCGAGGCGAGGCCAGCCGCCACACCGTTTGACGCATCAACTGTCACCCATTCTGTCCCGCGCCGCGCCGTGTGCAGATCAACCTTGGCTTGCATTTCATCATCCCAGATCCGGCAGGTGGCAAGGTAAACTGGACTTAAGCCGCTGTTTAAGATCAGAGATTCCGCCCACTGCGATTTGCCCGAAGCGGCGCCTCCTAGGACGAGGGTCAGTGCAGGCAACATTTTTTCATCTCAAGAGTGAACCGATCGGCAGTTTGACGCGTAAACAGAATAAGTGCGCTAAACAAGCATAACCATCCAGGGGGATGACACATGGCATTGGATAACGTTCGGGACATGTCGCTGTCGCGCACAGCGATGAAGGCCGAATTGCTTGATGCAGAGACAGAGCTGCGGCTGGCATATGCCTGGCGGGACGAGCGGGATGAAGCCGCCCTGCACCGTCTGATCACTGCTTATATGCGCCTTGCGATTTCGATGGCATCGAAGTTCAAGCGCTATGGCGCCCCCATGAACGATCTGATCCAGGAGGCCGGCTTGGGCCTGATGAAGGCTGCTGACAAGTTTGATCCGGACCGTGGCGTGCGCTTTTCCACCTACGCCGTGTGGTGGATCAAGGCATCCATTCAGGATTACGTCATGCGCAACTGGTCCATGGTTCGCACCGGTTCCACGTCGTCGCAGAAATCTCTGTTCTTTAACATGCGTCGCGTCCAAGCCCGGCTTGAACGCGAAAGTGCCGCCGCAGGTGAAACGCTGGACAAGCACCAGTTGCGCCAGATGATCTCGACAGAAATTGGCGTACCCCTGCACGATGTTGAGATGATGGAGGGACGGCTCAGCGGATCGGACTATTCGTTGAACGCCACGCAATCCGTGGATGACGAGGGTCGCGAGTGGATCGACGCGCTGGAAGACGACAGCACGCAAGCGGCTGAAAAGGTTGAGCATTCGCATGACACCGAGCAGTTGCGCGAATGGCTTCTGACGGCGCTGAATGGCCTGAACGAACGCGAACGCTTTATCGTGCGCGAGCGCAAACTGCGCGAAGACCCCCGCACGCTGGAAAGTTTGGGTCAAGAGTTGAGCCTGTCCAAAGAGCGGGTGCGCCAACTGGAGGCGGCTGCGTTCACAAAGATGCGCAAGGCACTGGAAAACCAGAGTCGCGAGGTGCATCATTTTCTCGTATGAGGTTGATGTATAAAACTACGATGATTGCCGCCGTTGTGACTATGTCCACGGCGGCAATGTCGTTTTCGGCGACAGACTGGGCAGATTTCGACGGGGATCTTCTGATCCTCGGGGAATTTCACGACAATCCAACCCATCATGCCGAACAGGCAAAGGCACTGCGCGCAGTCGATCCCAAGGCGGTCGTGTTCGAAATGCTGACGCCGAAGGAGGCTGAGGCTCTGGCCGTCACGCCTCGCGACCCGGACAGCATGATCGCGGCGACCGACGGGTTTCATTGGTCCAATATCGCTGACTACGCTGACGTTCTTGCGGCAAGCGCGGTGATCGTCGGCGCGGCCTTGTCTCGCGACGACATGCGCGGCGCTTTCACCGATGGTGCGGCGGCGGTGTTTGGGCCGCAGTCCGGAGCATATGGCCTGACCGACCCGCTGCCCGAGGATGAGCAGGCAACCCGCGAACTGGCCCAATTCGATGCTCATTGCGAAGCCATGCCGCTCGAGATGATGGGCGGTATGGTTGCGGCGCAGCGGCTGCGGGATGCGGCCTTTGCTCGAACGGTGATTGACGCGCTCGACACCTACGGCAGCCCGGTTGTGCTGATCACCGGCAACGGGCACGCGCGGATGGATTGGGGTGTGCCGCTCTATATCTCGCGGGTGCGGCCAGAGCTTGATGTGACAAGCGTCGGGCAGGGCGAACGCCAGGAACCGCCTGAAGGTGTTTACTCGTGGACCTTGAATGGCGCCGCCAGCCCCGATCGCGGGGATCCTTGCGCTGTGTTCAACAAGACAGACTGATCCTCCTTCACTTTGCCAGATAAACTCCGGGGAGCCCGCAGGGCGGGGGCAGGCCCTCTCCTCACTCTGGCCCTCGCGCGGCTCTGCGCTTATGGTCTCACTGACCAAAGCCAGCCGGACGCGCCAACATGCTGCAAGACAAACGTATTTTGCTGATCCTGACAGGCGGGATCGCGGCCTATAAGGGGCTCGATCTCATCAGACGGCTGCGCGAGCGCGGTGTGGCTGTCACGCCGGTCCTGACCCGCGCGGCAGAGCAGTTCGTGACGCCCCTGTCGGTGTCCGCGCTGGCCGGGGAAAAGGTTTATCGCGATCTCTTTGACCTTACGGAAGAGGCCGAGATGGGGCATATCCAACTGTCCCGCTCTGCCGATCTGATCCTCGTGGCGCCAGCGACGGCGGATATCATTGCGAAAATGGCGCAGGGGCGGGCGGATGATCTGGCCTCGACCTTGCTGCTGGCCACTGACACCCCCGTAATGATCGCCCCCGCAATGAACGTGCGCATGTGGGATCATCCCGCGACGCAGCGCAATCTGGCGCAGATTGCGGGTGACGGCGTGGCCGTTGTCGGACCGAATGATGGCGACATGGCCTGTGGCGAGTTCGGGCCGGGGCGTATGTCGGAGCCGCTGGAGATTGTCGCGGCGGTTGAGGCGCATTTTGGGCCGAAGCCGTTGGCGGGCAAGCATGTGCTGGTCACATCCGGGCCGACCCATGAACCCATTGATCCGGTGCGCTACATCGCCAACCGCTCTTCGGGTGCCCAAGGCACAGCCTTGGCTCGGGCGCTCATCGCGGCTGGCGCGCGCGTCACTTTTGTGACCGGTCCGGCAGATGTGGCGCCGCCTTCGGGTGCCGATGTCGTGGCGGTCCAGACGGCGCAACAGATGCACGATGCGGTCCACGCGGCGCTGCCCGCGGATGCCGCTGTTTTTGCCGCAGCGGTTGCCGATTGGCGCGTATCCTCGGCCAGTGATCGCAAGCTGAAGAAATCGAAGGACGGTTTGCCGGTGCTGGAGTTTGCAGAGAACCCCGACATCCTTGCCGGTGTGGCGCAGATGACGGACACACGCCCCGCCCTTGTCGTGGGCTTCGCCGCAGAAACAGATGATGTCGAGGCCCACGCAACAGCCAAGCGCGCGCGCAAGGGCTGTGACTGGATTGTTGCCAATGATGTGTCTCCCGAAACGGGCATCATGGGCGGATCGGAGAATGCAGTGATCCTGATCACTGAGGATGGCGCGGAAACGTGGCCGCGCATGTCGAAACAGGACGTTGCCACGCGTCTTGCCGAACGGATTGGAAACAGGCTGGTCTGATTGCCTCTGGCCACGTCGGGATTTGAGTTTATTTGGCAAGATGAAGATGAGCAGTGTGTCCCTGAAAATCATGCGTGTCGCGGGATCGGATCCCGATATCGCCTTGCCCGCCTACGAGACGGCAGGCGCGGTGGGTGCAGACCTGCGTGCGAATTTCCCGGACCGCGCAGGCCTGACCCTTGCGCCGGCCGAACGCGCCTTGATCCCGACAGGGCTGGCGATGGCGATCCCGCAGGGGTTCGAGGTGCAGGTGCGCCCGCGCTCTGGCCTGGCGCTGAAGCACGGAATTGCGCTTGTGAACAGCCCCGGCACCATCGACAGCGATTATCGGGGTGAGGTGGGTGTGATTATGCTGAACACCGGCAACGAGCCGTTCGAAGTGACACACGGGATGCGCGTTGCGCAGATGGTGCTGGCGCCCGTGGTGCAGGCCGCGTTCGAGGAAACCGACAGCCTGGATGACACGGCGCGCGGTGCGGGTGGCTTTGGATCGACGGGGCGCGGCTGATGCTTTTGGTGTTTCTTCTAGCTGGCGCGATCTGGGGTCTTGGCGTGATGATGAAGGCGCCGCACAACGCGCGGTGGCTGATGATCGGGATTCTCTATGTCGTCGTGCTTGCCCTGCAAGTGGCGCTTCCGGACGGCAACCCGCTGCGGATGGCGACGGGCGAAAGCCCGGCGCTATGGCTGATCCTTGGTGGATTTGCTCTGATCGCGCTCGGGTACAGGACCGTGCTGCGCAAGCTGCGCGGGCGCGCGCAGGAAGAGGAGGCGAAGGCGGCCCCGACATCTCAGGACGGACCGTTCACCGACACGGAACTCGGCCGCTATGCCCGCCACATCGTGCTGCGCGAAGTGGGCGGTGCCGGTCAAAAGCGCCTCAAGGATGGCAAGGTTCTGGTGGTGGGGGCCGGGGGCCTTGGTGCGCCCATCCTGCAATACCTGGCAGCGGCAGGCGTTGGCACCATCGGCGTCATCGACGACGATACAGTCGAAAACACCAACCTCCAACGCCAAACCATCCACACTGACGCGCGCATTGGTATGGCCAAGGTGTTTTCAGCCCAGGCCGCGATGGAAGCCCAAAACCCCTTTGTCACCGTGCGCCCTTACCACCGCCGCCTGACGGATGACATCGTGGACGAACTGGTGGCCGAATACGATCTGGTCATCGATGGCACGGACAACTTCGACACGCGCTACCGCGTGAATGCCGCGGCTGTCCGCGCCGGCATCCCCCTGATCTCGGGCGCGCTGACGCAGTGGGAGGGGCAGGTGAGCGTCTTCGACCCGGCACAGAACGCCCCCTGTTATCGCTGCATCTTTCCGCAGGCGCCTGCGGCGGAACTTGCCCCCAACTGCGCCGAGGCGGGTGTGATCGGCCCGCTGCCCGGCGTCGTCGGTTCCATGATGGCGGTCGAGGCGGTCAAGCTGCTGACCGGCGCGGGCACGCCCCTGCGTGGCGAGATGGTGATTTACGACGCACTCTACGGCGAAAGCCGCAAGATAACGCTGGCCCGCCGCCCCGACTGCGAAACCTGCGGCAAACAGGTGGTGGCAGGCTGACCCCCGCCCTACATCATAGCCAAAGGAGACCCGCCCATGACAAACGTGCTGCTCAGCGATTGGGACACCCCGTTCCAGATCGCCCCCTTTGACGCTATCTCGGACGATGATTTCGCCCCCGCGCTCGAGATTGCTCTCGACAACCACAAGACCGAGATTGCCGCAATCGCGGACAGTGCCGAGGCGCCGACTTTCGCCAATACGATCGAAGCGCTCGAGGCATCGGGCGAGGATCTGGACAAGGTGCTGGGCACGTTTTTCAGCGTCGCGGGCGCCGACAGCAACCCGGCGCGCGAGGAACTGCAGCGCGCGTTTTCCCCAAAGCTCGCCGCCCATTTTGCAGAGATTTCCAGCAACAAGGCCCTATTCGCTCGCATCGCCGCCGTGTGGAACGCACGCGATACGCTCGATCTGACCGACGAACAGCAACGCGTTCTGATGCTGACCCATCGCAACTATGTCCGCGCCGGTGCGGCGCTCGATGGGGCCGACGACGCGCGGATGAAAGAGATCAAGGGCCGGCTCGCTGAACTTGGCACCGCCTTCACCCAGAACCTGCTCGCCGATGAACGCGACTGGTCCATGACGCTGGACGAGGGCGACATGGGCGGTCTGCCCCCCTTCGTTGTCGATGCCGTCCGCGCCGCGGGGGAAGAGAAAGAGGCAGGCGGCCCCGTCGTCACCCTGTCGCGGTCGATCATCGTACCCTTCCTGCAATTCTCCACCCGCCGCGACCTTCGCAAAAAAGCCTACCGCGCTTGGACAGCGCGTGGCGCCAATGGCGGCAAGACCGACAACCGCGAGATCGCCGCCGAAATCCTCAAGCTGCGCGAAGAGCGGGCGAACCTGCTTGGCTATGACAATTTCGCCAATTTCAAGCTGGAAACCGAGATGGCCAAGACGCCGGAGGCCGTGCGCGACCTGCTGATGGCCGTTTGGGAGCCTGCCAAGGGCCAGGCCAACGCCGACGCCTGGGTGCTCGAACAGATGCTCAAGGCCGACGGCATCGACGGCCCGCTCGAGCCATGGGACTGGTGGTTCTACGCCGAACGGCGGCGCAAGGAACTGCACGATCTTGATGAGGCAGAGGTGAAGCCGTATTTCCAGCTCGACCGGATGATCGAGGCGTCCTTTGACTGCGCCAGTCGGCTTTTTGGCCTTGAATTCAAATCGCTCGATGTGCCCCTCTACCACCCCGACTGCCGCGCGTGGGAGGTCACGCGCGCCGGCACCCATGTGGCCGTGTTCATCGGCGACTACTTCGCCCGTGGCTCAAAGCGGTCGGGCGCGTGGTGTTCGGCCATGCGGGCACAGGCCAAGTTCCCCGAACAGCAAACCCCCATCGTCATCAACGTCTGCAACTTCGCCAAGGGCGATCCGGCGCTTTTGTCCTATGACGATGCGCGCACGCTGTTCCACGAATTCGGCCATGCCCTCCACCAGATGCTGTCCGACGTGACCTACGAATCGATCAGCGGCACTTCCGTGGCCCGCGACTTTGTGGAACTGCCCAGCCAGCTTTACGAACACTGGCTGGAGGTGCCCCAGGTGCTGCACGCATTCGCCACCCACGCCGAAACGGGCGAGGCGATGCCGCAGGCGCTTCTTGACAACGTGTTGGCGGCTGCGACGTACAACATGGGCTTTCAGACGGTGGAATATGTGGCGTCGGCCCTGGTCGATCTGGAATTCCACGACGGCCCGGCACCCGCTGATCCCATGCAGAAACAGGCCGAGGTGCTGGAAGGGCTGGAAATGCCGCATGCCATCGGGATGCGCCACGCCACCCCGCACTTTGCCCACGTCTTTTCCGGTGATGGATATTCGTCCGGGTACTACAGCTACATGTGGTCCGAGGTGATGGATGCCGACGCCTTCGCCGCGTTCGAAGAGGCGGGTGGCCCGTTTGATCCTGAAAAGGCCGCAGCGCTGGAAGAACATATCCTGAGCACCGGTGGCTCGGTCGATGCGGCAGAGCTGTACAAGGCGTTCCGCGGCCGTTTGCCCGGTGTCGATGCGCTGCTAAAGGGGCGTGGTTTGGCGGCGTGACGCCTTACCCGGCCCGCTGCAAGATGCTGGCAAAGAACGGCCCGCCTGCCAGGGCGATCCGCTCTACGGCCCAACCGCTGGCGGCTGCCATCTGACGCAGTTCGTCCGGCTCAGGATGGAACCACGGGATCCACGCTCCAACCGCGCCCTCGTATTCGAAGCGCATGGAAATCTCGCCTCTGGGACGCCCCGCATCCAGATTGCGCTGGTGATAGGCAAGGTGGTTTGGCCGGTCTGTGTTGCCGACGTCCAGGCCGGTGACAAGCAATCGGCACTGGGCCGTTGCCGTATGTGTTAGGTTTCGCAACAGCGAAATAGCTCCTTCATACGTGCCGCCGATGCCGATGTTGTTGCCAAAAACGATGATCGTTCTGAAGTGGCCGCGCGGCAATGGCAGGTCGTGGGCCATGATGTCTCCATGCGTAACGTCCCTGCATCCACGCTCCCGTGCGACCTCAACCGCGCCCGGCGAAAGGTCGATGCCCGTCGCCTCAACGCCCCGCTGCTGTAACCACAGAAGCGTGCGACCGGCGCCGCAGCCGACATCGAGGACGGGCCCCTCGACCCTGTCGAGCAGGGCAACCTCATGCGCAAAGGGATCCGGCATGAAGTACAGGGCAGGATCGTGCCGGTCAACATGATCGTCGTCCCGCCGGATGGTGAGCATTCGGCCCGTGTGACCGGCCTGTACGTCGCGCAGGGCGTTGCCAAAGATGTCCATGCACTGAACGTAGATACGGGATACACGCCCGAACAGGCCGGGCGGCAGTCATCCGCAGCATTTCGCCGGAAGGTCAGTAGCCTGCGCCGGGATCTACCAGATGCAAGAAAGGTTCGCCCGCCTCACCGCGCCTGATGTTTTCGGCGATGGTCTTGCTGGAATAGGCGGCGCGGGTTTCGGACGCCACATGCGGCGTGACCGTGACCCGTGGGTGGGTCCAATACCGGTGTTCTGCGGGCAGTGGTTCGATACGGAACACGTCCAGCGTGGCGTGGTCGATATGGCCATGGTCCAGCGCCGCCAGCAGCGCCTGGTCGTCAATCAGCGGCCCGCGTCCGGGGTTCAGGATACGCGCGCCCCTGGGCATCAGCGCCAGTGTTCTTGCGTTCAGCGTGTTTTCGGTGGCAGGCGTCTTGGGCAGAAGCAGCACGCAATAGTCCGCACTGGCCAGTGCGTCGTCCAGCCCCGCTGTGCCCGACAAGCAGGTGATGCCGCTTATATCCTTTTGCGACCGGCTCCACCCTGTCACCTGGAACCCAAGATGTGCGAGCGCTGTGGCGCAGGCTGCGCCCAGCTCGCCAAGCCCGAGCAACGTTACGCGCGTATCAAAGGACAATGGCGGCGCAACAGGGTTCCATGTTCCCGGTGCGGCCCCGATATGCGCGTCCATCCCAAGATGCAGGCGCAGGATGTGCCCCGTCACCCATTCGACCATTCCTTGGGTCAGCGCCGGATCCACCATGCGGCACAGCGGCAGGCGCAGGGTCGGGTTGTTCACGATGGCCTCCACCCCGGCCCACAGGTTCAGCACCGCCTTGGCGCGGGTGAAGGGGGTGAAATCCCGCACCTCGGAATTGGGGGCATAGACGATGTAGTCGACCTGATCGGCGGGGATGTCGGTGGCGATGTGGGCGGCCACGCCCGCCGCCTCGATCTCTGTGCGCAGGGGCGCTTCGTACTCAGCCCAACGGGCCGGTTTGGCGGCAAACAAGACATTGACCGTCATGTGTCGAAGGCTCCGTTCAGGTGGGCCATCCCCTTGATCTCGATCGGGTTGCCCGAAGGGTCGGTAAAGAACATGGTGGATTGCTCACCCGGCTCCCCTTCGAACCGAACCTGCGGTCCCAGCACGAACACCACGCCCTGAGCCACCAGCCTGTCGGCCAGCGCACGCCAGTCCGCCATTGGCAGCACCGCCCCAAAGTGCGGCATCGGCACATCATGGTCTCCAACTTTCCCGGTCGGCGCACTGCCGAACGGTTTGCCCAGATGGCAGCTGATTTGATGCCCAAAGAAATCGAAGTCGACCCAGGTGTCGGTACTGCGCCCTTCGGCACAGCCCAGAAGGCCGCCATAGAAGGCCCGCGTCTCGTCCAGATCGGTCACGTTATAAGCAAGGTGGAACAAGGCCATGGACACCTCCAGTCAGTCCTTGCCAGAGATGTAGCGCCCCTGTCGGCGAATGGGAAACCGCAGATTGTGATGGCGGCCAAACGGATCGGCGATGGATGCGCTCAGGCGTGGTCCTCCATGTAACGCACCAGACGGTCGTCCTGGGTGCCATGGCCACTCAACAGGGTGCGCATCCAACTCTGCGTCTCGTGGATGATTAGGTTCATCTCCCACACGCAGCCGATGACCTCTGCCACGCCGTCACCAAAACTGGTGGGCGCCTCCCAAGCGGCGCGCATCTGACGAACGCGCGCCAGTACACTGCCCCACTGTCAGTAGAACACCGGCGATATGACGGCGGTTTCGGCAAAGTGGATGATCTGAAAACCAACACCGTGGTTGCCGTCGCTGTCCTCAAGCGTGCCGGGTGGCGGAAGGCGATGTAATGCCTCGGCACTGGCGGCCTCCACCACCGCTTGCGACAGCGCACGCCCCTCGGCCACAATGGCGTATCGCTTCAGGCACCAGCCATCTTGCTGCATCGCGGGCAGCGTCAGAACCTCGCGCGCCACATACGGATCAAGATGCGACATCAATACCCCTGCCGCGGCCTGTGCACATGCGCGCTTTGCGCCAGGCCAAAGGCCAGCATAAGCACCAACATCGCCGACCCGCCAAAGCTGACCAGCGGCAGCGGTACACCGACGACCGGGGCCAGCCCCATGACCATCGACATGTTCACCGCAAAAAACAGGAAAAAGTTCAGCGCAATGCCCAGCGTCAGCAGCGACGCAAACCGATCCTTGTTCGCGAGCGCCGACACCACGCAGAACATGATGATCAGCGCGTAGAGGGTCAGCAGCGAAAACGCCCCGATAAAGCCGAACTCCTCGGCCAGCGTCGTAAAGATAAAGTCGGTGTGCTTTTCAGGAAGGAAGTTCAGCCGCGACTGCGTGCCCTGCATGAACCCGCGACCCGTCCAGCCGCCCGAGCCAAGGGCGATCTTCGATTGCGTGATGTGATAGCCCGCTCCCAGAGGGTCCGACGCCGGATCAAGAAACGTGTCGATCCGTCGATACTGATAGTCCTTCAAAAGCTGCCACTCGGTCCCCCGGAATTGGAACACGGCTGTGATCAGCCCGACGGCCGCGCCAATCACCGCCGCGAAATAAGCCCAGTGAACACCTGCCAGAAACATCATGCCACCCCCCGCCGCCAGCAGCAGGATCGAGGTGCCCAGATCGGGTTGACGCAGCACCATCGCCACCGGCACAAGGATCAGCACAACCGGGATCAGCACCCAGAACGGGCGCGACTTTTTGTGACTGGGCAACCAGTCGTAGTATGCGGCGAGGATCATCACCAGTGTGATCTTTGCCAGCTCAGACGGTTGAAGCCGCATGAAGCCAAGGTCAATCCACCGCTGCGCGCCCTTGCCGACAGAGCCAAAGAATTCCACCCCCAGCAGCAACACCAGCGTCCCGGCAAAGGCGAGCCCCGCCATGTTGCGCCAGAACCAGATCGGCACCATCGCGACAACCAACATAAGGACAAAGCCCATGGCAAACCGCTTCATCTGCGGTTCGGCCCAGGGGCTGAACGACCCGCCCGCCACGGAATAGAGCATCAGGAACCCGACACAGGCGACAGCCACAAGCAGCAACGCCAGCGGCCAGTTCAGATACAGGATCTTGCGCGGCCCCGCGGGGACATGTTTGACGGTATACTCAAGATAGCTCATGCCTGATCGCGCCCGGCAAAGTTGGCGACGGGCTGGATGCCGCGCAGCACCTGCTGCTGCTGCTTGATACGGTCGCGGTCCTTGGTCGGATAGGCTTCGAGCGGGGGGTCCTCGCCATACAGCGCCTGCAGGGTGATGTCGCGGGCGATGGGCGCTGCGGCCTTGGACCCGCCGCCGCCATGTTCAACGATGACCGCCACGGCGATCTTAGGATCGTCGTAGGGCGCGAAATTCACGAACAATGCGTGATCGCGGCGTTCCCAGGGCAGATCCTCGTTCCGGGTCACGCCGCGCGCGCGTTCGGCGGCGGTGATGTTGCGCACCTGGCTGGTGCCTGTCTTGCCCGCCATGCGCACTGCATCCTCGATGATGCGGCTGCCATAGGCCGTGCCGCGCCGATCGTTGACCGTGTCGTACATGGCCCGGCGCATCTTGCGCAGATTGTTTTCGTTCATGCCCAGGCTCTCGCCCGCGCCCGAGGGCTGCTCGATCCCGTCGATGGTCTTGATCAGGCGCGGCGTGACGGCGGTGCCCGAGGCAAGCCGCGCGGTCATCACCGCCAGTTGCAGGGGCGAGGCCAGCATAAATCCCTGCCCGATGGACGCGTTCACCGTGTCGCCCACAACCCAGCTTTGCCCGTGGACGCGCTGCTTCCAATCCATCGTGGGCGTCAGCCCCTGCGCCACTGCCGACATCGGGATGTCGTGCCGCTCGCCCAGCCCAAAGCGGCGGGCCATGGCGCTGATCTTTTCAATGCCAACCTTCACCGCCAGATCGTAGTAATAGACATCACAGGACTGTTTCAGCGAGTTTTGCAGGTCGACCCACCCGTGGCCTGCGCGTTTCCAACAGTGGAACCGGCGGCCTGCAACCTCCAGATGACCGGGGCAATAGACGGTTTCATCGGGCCCGATCAGCCCTTCCTCCAGCGCGGCCATCGCGGTGATCATCTTGAAGGTCGAACCGGGCGGGTATGTCCCCTGCACGGTCTTTGACGCCAGCGGGCGGTACTTGTTTTCGGTCAGTGCCTTGTAGTCACGGCTGGAAATACCGCGCACAAACAGGTTGGGGTCGTATGTGGGCGCAGAGCAGATCGACAAAAGGTCGCCGTTGTCCACATCCATCACGATGGCGCTGGCGCTTTCACCGCTCAACCGGGCTTGAACATAGCTTTGCAGCTTGCTGTCGATGGTCAGTTGCAGGTCGGATCCGGGCGTGCCCTCGCGCCGGTCCAGTTCGCGCATTACGCGGCCGGCGGCGTTGACTTCGACCCGGCGGGCGCCCGCCTTGCCGCGCAGGTCTTCCTCGACCTTGGCCTCGACCCCGACCTTGCCGATCTGGAAGCGCGGGATGCGCAGCACCTGGTCCGGGTCTTCAATCCGTTCCAGATCATAGTCGCTGACCGGACCGACATAGCCCATCACGTGGGCGTAATCCGAACCTAGTGGGTAAACGCGGCTCAAGCCCACTTCGGGCGTCACGCCGGGCAAAGCGGGCGCGTTGACCGACACGCGGCTCAGGTCCTCCCAACTGACCTCGTCTGCGATGGTGATCGGCAGGAACGGGGCCGAGCGCTTCATCTCTGCCATGGCACGCGTGACCTCATCGGGGTCGAGGGTGACAAGCTGGCTCAGCGCCTCGACCGCGGCCTCAACGTCGCCTGCATCCTCGCGCACGATGACGATACGATAGCTGGGCACGTTGCGGGCGAGCGCCACGCCGTTGCGGTCGAAAATTTCGCCGCGGGCGGGCGGGATCAGGCGGATGTTGATCCGGTTTTCCTCGGCCAGCAGTCGGAACTGGTCGGCCTGATCCACCTGCAGAAACTGCATCCGCGCCCCAAGCGCCCCGATAAAGGCCAGCTGCACACCGCCCAGGATCGCCGCGCGGCGGGTGAGCAGGCGGTGGTTTGCCTCGATGTCGATGCGGGGCCGCTTCATGACCGCACTCCCTTGCCGTCGATGTCGCCCGGTGTCGGCTTGCGCACCCGCATCAGAGCGTGGGTGATGGCCACGACCAGCGGATAAGTCATGGCGGTAACGAGGATCTGGATCACGGCCGGGCCAAGCGGCGGAACATCGACCACCATCACCGCAAGGATGATGCGATAAGCCAGGCCGATCCCGACGATCCACAGCGCCGCCGACATCATCTCGGCCGCGAGGCTGGCGTCGCGCAGGGATCGGGATTGTCCTTTCATTTGCTCGCAGGCGATCAGCGCCAGCAGAGCCCACAGGCCTGGGGGGCGTTGCAGCAGCAGGTCCGCCATCAGGAACAGGGCGGCCAGCAGTGCTGCGGGCACGTAATCGGGGCGGCGCACGGACCAGGCGAGCGCGAAAAGCAGCAGAAAGTCTGGCCAGATCAGTCCGCCCGTCGCTGTTTGCAAGGGCAAGAGGTGCAGGAACAGGATCATCAGAACCAGCATCGAAAAGGCGATGCGCATGGTCCAGAGCCGGGTCGACGGGGCGATGTCGCTCATTGTGTCGCCTCCGTTTCCAGAAGCGCAGCGCCGCCGGGGGCCAGGACATTGCTGTCGTCGGTCACGGGTTCGGTGCCGTAGTGGCGCAGGACCCGCAGGAATTCGAGCCGTTCGTAGTCCGCCGCCAGCCGCACCCGCAGCCGTCCGCCCGGATCGGCGGCGACCTGTCCGATCAGGAGCCCTGCGGGAAACACCCCGCCGTCACCTGAACTGATCACGCGGTCGCCGGGGCGCACGAGGTCGGGGCTTTCCAGAAAGTCGATGGGTGGGGCGGCAGAGTTGTCGCCTGCCACGATGGCCCGCTGGCCCGAGGGCTGGATGATCGCGGGCACGCGGCTGGAGGCGTCCGTGACCATGATCACGCGCGCGGTGTTCTGGGCCACGCCAGAGATCCGGCCCACGAGGCCGATGCCGTCCATGGTGGCCCAGCCCTCGACGATGCCGTCGCGGGCGCCGACGTTCAGAAGGACCGACTGGCGGAAGGGGGACCCGCTGTCGGCCAGGACCACGCCGGTGATGTAGGTCAGGCGCGGGTCGAGCCGGACGTTGTTGAGGTCCAGCAGCCGCGCGTTTTCCTGTTCCAGCTGGAGAGCGGCCTCTTTCCAGGCCTGCATCTGGCGCAGCTCGCGCCGGAGTTCTGTATTCTGCTCGGCGATGCGGCGGTAGCTTTGGAAATCGCGGAAAAGGTTGATGGTGCCCGTTACGGGTGCCATGGCCCAGTCCATGTTCGGGACGATCCGGTCCGTGACCTGGGCCCGGAACCGTTCGACGCGGGGGCTGTCGATCCGCCAGAGGAGGAAGGTGCCCGCCAGAATGAGGACCAGGACAGCCAGAACCAGCCGCCGGAGCGGGCCGCCATAATCTACCTGAGCGCGGTCCTTGGCCAAGGCGGTGTCACCTCAAATATGGTCCGTTCCGTGGATGGTCCGACATTTGCCCCGGCAGGGCAAGAGACCTGGTGTCCCATGCTGGGACAAAAAATTTTGCGCGCCGAAACAGACCCTTAGATGGTTAGCAGAGTCTTAACGCCACCGGTTCAGCTGTCGTAGTCGATGGCATGGCGCAGTTGTTTTTCGTATTCCAGCGCCTTGCCGGTGCCAAGGGCCACGCAGTTCAAGCTTTCGTCAGCGATGGACACGGCCAGACCGGTCTGTTCGCGCAACGCGAGATCGAGATCCCCCAGAAGCGCGCCGCCACCCGTGAGCATGACGCCGCGGTCCACGATATCCGCCGCGAGATCCGGCGGCGTGGTTTCGAGCGCGGTCATCACCGCTTCGCAGATCTGTTGCACCGGTTCGGCAAGTGCCTCGGCAATCTGCGCCTGCGTCACTTCGATTTCCTTGGGCACCCCATTGAGAAGGTCGCGGCCCCGGATCTGCATCGAGGTGCCGCGCCCGTCATCGGGCATGCGGGCGGTGCCAATGGAAGTCTTGATCCGCTCGGCTGTGGTTTCACCCACCAGAAGGTTCTGCTGGCGGCGCAGGTAGGAAATGATCGCCTCGTCCATGCGGTCGCCGCCGACGCGGACGGAGCGGGCGTAGACGATGTCGCCCAGCGACAGGACGGCCACCTCGGTCGTGCCGCCGCCGATGTCCACGACCATGTTCCCGGTGGGATCGGTGATGGGCATGCCTGCGCCGATGGCCGCGGCGATGGGTTCGGCGATCAGGCCCGCACGGCGGGCACCTGCGGACAGGACCGACTGGCGGATCGCGCGTTTTTCAACCGGCGTCGCGCCGTGGGGCACGCAGACGATGATTTTAGGTTTGGAAAAGGTCGAGCGTTTGTGGACCTTGCGGATGAAGTGCTTGATCATCTCTTCGGCGGTGTCGAAGTCGGCGATGACACCTTCGCGCATGGGCCGGATGGCCTCGATGCTGCCGGGGGTCCGGCCCAGCATCAGCTTGGCGTCTTCGCCCACGGCGAGCACTTTCTTGACGCCGTCCTTGACGTGGTAGGCCACGACCGACGGTTCCGACAGGATCACGCCGCGCCCTTTGACGTAGACAAGCGTGTTGGCCGTGCCAAGGTCAATCGCCATGTCGGACGAAAACAGCCCGCCCAGATTTCCGAATACTGACATGCCCCGTGCCCCTTGCCTTTGACTGGCCCAAATGGATTTGGGTCCGCGACTCATGCGGAGGCGCGGACCGAGCGCTTTATACGGTCGCGAAGGAAAGGACGAAAGGGCCGAAAGCCGGACAGGGTCGGCAAGGTCCCGCCAAGGTCACGGGGTGCGTCGCAGTTTTTTGATGTGATGGGCGAATAAAGTCTGCGGGGGCGGTGCTGGTCGAGACATCGGGCGTATGCGCCCGGACAAAACGTGATATCCGGGCGGACGGAACATGATTTTTCGCATGGCTGCAGTTGGACTGGGCCTGGCCCTGGCCGCATCCACGGCGCAGGCCGAGACCTCGACGCTGGATGGCGCGGCGTCGAACCTGGCCTTTGGGTCGATCAAGTTCAACGACACGGGCGAAGTGCACAGTTTTAAATCCATCGACGGCACTGTGGCCGAAAATGGGGCTGTGACCCTTGGCATCGACCTGTCATCGGTGGAGACGCAGATCGACATCCGCAACGAGCGTATGGTCGAGCATGTGTTCAAGAACGCGCCACGTGCGTCGATTTCCGCGCAGATCGACATGGCGGCGATGGAGGCCGTGGCCGTGGGCGACAGCACCGTGATGGAGGTTGAGGGCAATCTGGACCTGCTGGGTGTCGATGTGCCGCTTTATGGCGACATGTTCATCATGCGTCTGGCGCGAGACAAGGTGATGGTCACGACAGACAGCATGATGTTCCTGTCGACGGCGGATGCGGAGATTGATCCGGGTGTGGACAAGTTGATGGAATTGGCAGACCTGCCCAACATCGTGCGGGCGGTGCCGGTGACGCTGCGCCTGATGTTTGATGCAGATGGTAGAAGCGGCTGAGGTTCTGAGGCGGAGGACACCTCCGCCTTACGATTGGTGCGCAGTGAATGCGCACCCGCCCTGTTCATCCTGTCGGCAATCGTAAGGCGGGCGTGTCGCCCGCCCGACCTTCAGCTGACGTCTTTGTAGCTGATCTCGGCCTTGTCGGTGCCTGACTTTTCGCGCCGCACCAGCAGGCGGTTGAGCGCGTGGACATAGGCCTTGGCGCTGGCCACGACTGTGTCCGTGTCCGCCGACTGGCCGGTGACGATGCGGCCCGCTTCTTCCATACGCACACTGACCGTGGCCTGTGCGTCGGTGCCTTCGGTCACGGCGTGGACCTGGTAAAGCTGCAGGCGTGCGTCATGCGGAAAGAGCGCCTTGACCGCGTTGAAGGTGGCATCGACCGGGCCGTCGCCCGTCTGGGTCGTCATGTGCCGTTCGCCGTCGATCGTCATCACCAGGTCGGCCACTTGCGGCCCTTCGGTGCCGCACCGCACGGCCAGTTTTTCGATCTTCAGCCGCTCGTCTTCGGGATCGGACGAGGTGCGCATGAGCGCGATCAGGTCGTCGTCGAAGATTTCCTTTTTGCGGTCAGCCAGTGCCTTGAACCGGACGAAGACGTCCTTGAGCTGGTTGTCGCCCACCTCGAACCCCAGCTGTTCGAGCTTGTCGCGCAGCGCCGCGCGGCCCGAATGCTTGCCCATGACGAGGTTTGTCTCTGACAGGCCCACGTCTTCGGGGCGCATGATTTCGAAGGTTTCGGCGTTTTTGAGCATTCCGTCTTGGTGTATGCCGGATTCGTGGGCGAAGGCGTTCTTGCCCACGATGGCCTTGTTGAACTGGACAGGGAAGCCGGAGACAGCCGCCACACGGCGCGAGATGTTCATGATCTTGGTGCTGTCGATGCCCGTCTGGAACGGCATGATGTCGTTGCGGACCTTGAGGGCCATGACCACTTCTTCGAGCGCGGTGTTACCCGCCCGTTCGCCGAGACCGTTGATCGTGCATTCGATCTGGCGCGCGCCTGCTTCGACCGCGGCGAGGCTGTTCGCCGTCGCCATGCCCAGGTCGTTGTGGCAGTGGGTCGCGAAGGTGATCGTGTCGGCGCCGGGGACGTTTTCGATGAGCTTGGCGATGAGGTCGGCGCTTTCGCGCGGGGCGGTGTAGCCGACCGTGTCGGGGATGTTGATCGTTGTCGCGCCGGATTTGATGGCGATTTCGACGACGCGGTAGAGGTAGTCAAGCTCCGTGCGCGTGGCATCCATGGGCGACCATTGAACATTGTCGCAGAGGTTCCTGGCGTGCGTGACCGTCTGTTCGATCCGTTCGGCCATTTCGTCCATGGTCAGGTTCGGGATGGCCCGGTGCAGCGGCGAGGTGCCGATGAAGGTGTGGATGCGGGGGCGTTTGGCGCCTTTGACCGCCTCCCAGCAGCGGTCGATGTCGCCGATCTGGGCGCGGGCGAGGCCGCAGATGACGGCGTTGTCGGCGTTCTTGGCGATCTCGCTGACCGCGTTGAAGTCGCCTTCGGAGGCGATGGGAAAGCCTGCCTCGATGATGTCGACGCCCATGTCGTCGAGCAGGCTGGCAATCTCCAGTTTTTCGGCGTGCGTCATGGTGGCGCCGGGGGATTGTTCGCCGTCGCGCAAGGTCGTGTCGAAGATGACGACGCGATCCTGAGATGTCTTGTCTTGGGTCATTTGGTGTCTCTTTTTCTGTCCTAGGGCCTTGGCGCGACAGGCATCCTCTGAGCGGTCGCGCCGACGGGCACGCTCAGAGGCGGGTTAGGAGCAGGAGACCACGCAGGGCTACGCCGGTGGGGCGCGCTTCGGGGATATGCGTGGCGTTGGTCATGGGGGTAGTTATACGCGCTGCGCTCGAAATGGGAAGTGGGGAATCCGGGCATCGGTGGATTGCATATTTGAGGAACAATGAAGGTGGAAGCAACTGCGCCGTGATCTAGGTCAGCGCGGATGGAGAACGTTTTGATTTTAGGCGCGTCGGGCGGGATCGGGTCGGCGTTGGCGGCTGGGTTCGAGGGGCGTGGGGCTGATGTGCATCGGCTGTCGCGGTCGGTGGACGGGTTTGATGTGACGGATGCGGGGTCGGTGGAGCGGCATCTGGCGGGGCGTGGGCCTTATGGCTGCGTTGTCGTGGCGACAGGGGCGCTGGAGATTGACGGGGCGGCGCCGGAGAAGACGGTGAAGGGTTTGGATCCGGCGGCGATGCTGGATCAGTTTGCGTTGAATGCGGTGGGGCCCGCGCTGGTGCTGAGCCATGCGCATCGCTTGCTGGATCGGGAGGCGCCGGGCGTGCTTGCTGTGTTGTCCGCCCGCGTCGGGTCGATTGGGGATAATCGGATTGGCGGGTGGATTTCGTATCGGGCGGCCAAGGCAGCGGTCAATCAGGTGGTGCGCACGGCGTCGATTGAACTGGCGCGGACGCATAAACAAGCGGCTGTTGTCGCCTTGCATCCCGGCACTGTCGCGACGGCCTTTACCGAGAAGTATCTGGGGCGGCATCCGTCTGTGTCGCCTGCCCAGGCCGCCGATGAGTTGATTGCTGTCATGCAGGGGCTGGAACCGGACCAGACGGGCAAGTTCTTTGATTATTCCGGGGCGGAGGTGCCGTGGTGAGCCGGTTGATTTTGGTGTTGGGTGATCAGTTGACCGACGACGTCGCGGCGCTGAAGGCTGCCGACAAGACCAGTGATGTCGTCGTGATGGCCGAGGTGGCGGAGGAGGGGTCGTATGTGCCCCACCACCCCAAGAAGATCGCGCTGATCCTGGCCGCGATGCGCAAGTTTGCGGCGCGGTTGCGCAAGGACGGGTGGACCGTCGATTATTCCGAGCTGGATGATACCGAAAACAGTCAGTCGATCTGTGGCGAGTTGTTGCGGCGGGCGGAGCAGCATGGGGCGTCGGAGGTCATTGCGACGCGGCCCGGGGAGTACCGGCTGATTGCCGCGCTTGAGGACTGCCCGCTGAAGGTGACGCTGCTGGAGGATGACCGGTTTATCGCCTCGCATAAGGAGTTCGAGGAGTGGGCCGAGGGGCGCAAGGCGCTGCGGATGGAGTATTTCTATCGCGACATGCGCCGCAAGACGGGCCTGATGATGGAGGGCGACACGCCTGCGGGGGACAAGTGGAATTATGACCACGACAACCGCAAGCCTGCGCCCGATGACGTGGATTTTGGCGGGCCCATGCAGTTTGCGCCGGATGAAACGGTCGAGGCGGTGCTGGATCTGGTCGAGCGCCGCTTTGGCAATCACTTTGGCGATCTGCGCCCGTTCTGGTTTGCCACCGATCAGGGGCAGGCGCGGCGGGCGTTGGCGCATTTTGTGAAGCACGCGCTGCCAAAGTTTGGCGATTTTCAGGATGCGATGCTGGCGGAGAACCGGTTTCTCTATCACGCGGTTGTGGGGCTTTACATCAATATCGGCCTGCTGGATCCGCTGGAGGTCTGTCAGGCCGTCGAGCAGGCGTGGAAAGACGGCGATGCGCCGATCAATGCCGCCGAGGGGTTCATTCGCCAGATCATCGGGTGGCGCGAATATGTGCGCGGCATCTATTTCCACGAAGGACCGGACTATCCGCGCCGCAATGGGCTGAACCACCAGCGCAAGTTGCCGGAGTTCTATTGGGGTGGCGAGACGAACATGCGCTGCATCTCGAAGGCGGTCGAACAGACGGGGGCCGAGGCCTATGCCCACCACATCCAGCGGCTGATGGTGACGGGGAATTTTGCGCTGCTGGCGGGGCTGGATCCGGCCGAGGTGTCGGAGTGGTATCTGGCCGTCTACGCCGATGCGTTTGAATGGGTGGAGGCGCCCAATGTGGTGGGCATGTCGCTGTTTGCTGACGGGGGCGTGATCGCGTCGAAACCCTATGTGTCGTCGGGCGCCTATATCAACCGGATGTCGGATTACTGCAAAGGCTGTCACTACAAGGTCAGCGTGAAGACGGGCGAGGGGGCGTGCCCGTTCAACCTGCTGTACTGGCATTTTCTGGATCGGCATCGCGACCGGTTTTCCAACAACGCGCGGATGGGGAACATGTACCGGACCTGGGACCGGATGGATGCCGACCGGCGCGAGACGGTGCTGAGGGAGGCCGAGGCGTTTCTGGAGCGGATGTCGGCGGGCGCGGTTGTTTAGAGTGCGGACGCGGTTATGCTGTCGCAGTGCGCGGAATTGTTGACAGGTCGCCTCCGCCGCCTGCACATTTGGCGTGAGATTTCATTAAAGATGTAGTGTCACGCAGAGCGGGTTGAGGACGACATGAACGACGTCTTCGTTTCCTACAAACGGGAAGACAAGGAGGTCGCCCGCGCCTTGGCCGAGGCGCTGACCAGCCGTGGTCTGCACGTATGGTGGGACGTTGATCTGTTGCCCGGCGACCGCTTCGCCGATGAAATCCAGAGCGTCATTGCGCAATCAAAGCTGACCGTTGTTCTGTGGTCTGAGCGGTCGGTTCTGTCGACCTGGGTGCGGGCCGAGGCGCGCGTGGCGCTTGAGACATCGCAGCTGTTGCCGGTGCGCCTGGATCGTGCCGCGATCCCGCTGCCGTTCAATGATCTGCATACGCTGGATTTGACCGGGTGGGACGGGTCGGCGGGGGCGGCTGATCTTGCGCCGTTTGTCGCCGCTGTGGCCAAACGGTTGGGCGTGCCCGAGGCAGTACCGGCACACGCGCCCGAGGCGCAGCGCCGTTTGCACGACCACGATGACGAGGCCGCGATCTGGCGCAGCATCAACAGCCACAAGGATTTGTCTGCGGATGAGTTGAACATTTATCTGCGGCGCTACCCGAACGGGCTGTTTGCAGAATTGGCGCGCATCCGGCTGGCGCAGCTGCGCCGGTCGCGGTGGTGGCGTCGCCCCATCGCCTGGGCCAGCGGGATCGCGGCGGTTCTGGCCCCGGTCACGATTGTGGTGGCGTTGGTGTTGGACCTGCCCGCGTTGAACGCAGTGTTGGGCGGGTCGGATACGGCGACCGAGGCGGACGCCGCTCTGAGCGTGTCGGCGGCTGCACCGGCTGCCTTGCCGCGTGCGTTGTCCCCGTCCGAACGGGCGGCGTTGCGCGTGGCGGATGATGGGGTTTTGAACATCGCGCGCGCGCCTTCGCTCGTTCCCATTTTCATTGAGCCGTTTTTTAGTGAGGAACCAAGGCTGGTCTACGAGGAAGACCAGCCTGTGCGCCGCGCGGCGATCCTGTCTGCGCTTGGTCTGGACCAGAGTGAGAGTGACGCGGTGCGGGGTGCCGTTCTGGACGCAGCCGTGGACAAGGTGGTCACCGCGTATCGCATGCGGTTGCCGGGCACCATGTTGCGCGGTCTGCCCCTGGTTGCGCCGCCGCTGCGGTCAGTGGCCGCGGGGCGTTCGCAACCGCCTGACGCGCTGACCTGTGACCGGCCGGAAGACTTTTTGCACTTTCACCGGACCTATGCGGAAGCGATCACGATCTTTCGCGCCGTTTACCTGGGCGCATTTGGGGTGAACGACATCTTTAGTGAGCAGGTGGCCTATACCAATGCGCCGTCCTGGGCCGATGGCAAAAGGGTTTCTTTGCCGCTGCCGCAGCCGTCCTATGCGCAGGAGATGGGCCTTGATCTGTTCTTGAAAAGCGGAACGGTTGCAGATGTGACCCCGCGTCTGCTGGCGGAGATCGAGGAGATGGACCCGGCATGGCGCGAGCGGATCGCGCGATTTGCCCGTGACATGCTGGCCTATCGGACCGCGTATACCGAGCTGATCGTGTCCTCTGGTCGCGCGTTCTATAACCGTGTTTACCGGACGGAGGCGGTGGATCGGGTGCCCAACCCGTTTGGCTGTACGCAGACCGCACAGCACATGATGTCCGTTGAGTTTGAGTTTCGGTGCGATGGGACGGGCATGTCCTGCTTCCCGCACACATGGTTTTACCTGAGGGATCCCGAAACGGATGGGGTGCCGCGCCCGGCGGCCTATCCGGGGCTGCATCAGGCCATCGTGATGTTCTGGCATCGGCGGGCGGATGCGGGGACCGATGCGCAGATGAAAGCCCTTTTGGAGCAGGTGGCAGATCTGGGAACGGGCGCACCGCTCGATTTTCGGGAGATTGATCGCGCCATTCGCGCCGGAAAAGTGGCGGAGTAAGGCTAGTCCGCCACGCAGGCGTCGAAGCTGTCGATGTCGCGGTCTGTGCTGATCTTGTCAGAGCAGGCGGTGACCTTTTGCACGCAGGTCACGTCGAGTTTGGGGAATTGGCAGGTGGTCATCGCCGCAAGGAGGGCTTGCGCGGCGGCGTCCTCCCATTCCTGTCCGGCGGCCGCCCCTTCGATGGTGATGCCAAGCGCGTGGGCGATGGGGGTGCCTGCGCCGTCCATGGACCATGTCGCACTGTGGGTGGAGCCGTCGGCGAGGGTGAAGGTCGCGGTGAGTGCGGGCGCTTCGATCAGGTCGTGCAGGGTGCCGAAGGCGGGGGCGGTGCCCTCGCCATGCCAGAGCCGGTCGCGCAGGGTGCGCCCCTGGGTTGCGCCGTATTCGACGATGCGGCCCGGTTCGGACCGTGCCTCGATGGATTTGGCGTTGAAGCCTTCGGGGGTGAGGGTGGCCACCGGGCCTTCGGTTGCGAAGTCGGGGCCGTCCTCGGGCAATGTGAAGAGGGCGTAGACCCGGCCCACGGGGTTTCGGTAGAGGTGCAGTTGCGTGCCATCCTCGGCCTCTGTCACCGCGGCGCGGGTGTCAAAGCCGTTGAACGGGTCGGAGAAGCCGTCGACCGTGCGCCATTCGGCCTGGGCCGCGCTGCCCATCAGGCAGAGTGCTGCCCCGACAGCCTTAGCTGTCTTCATTCAGTGTCCCGCCGTCCCATTCGCCCGTCGCTTCCTCGCCCGTGGCGTAGCGCATGGTGCCGGTGCCCTGGCGTTTGCCGTTCTGGAAGGTCCCTTCGTAGACGTCGCCGCTGGCATAGGTGGCGATGCCCTGGCCGTTGATCTCGCCGTCCTGCCACTCGCCTTCATAGGTGAAGCCGGAGGTCATCACGATCTTGCCCGTGCCGTGGCGCTGGCCGTCGTTGAATTCGCCCGTATAGACGGTGCCATCGGGGTAGGTGGCGACACCCATGCCCTGCCGCTTGCCGTCGACCCAGGCGCCTTCGTAGCGGTAGCCGTCGGCATAGGTCATGATGCCCTGCCCGTGGTTGCGGGCGTTCTTGAAACTGCCCTCGTAGGTGATGCCGTTCGGGTAGGTGATCTTGCCTGCCCCCTCGATCACGCCGGCGATCCACTCGCCTTCGTAGACCGAGCCGTCGGTATAGGTGATCTTGCCCGTGCCCTGGGGCAGGTCGTCGACGAAAGCGCCCTCGTAGACAGAGCCGTCGGGGTAGGTGACGCGGCCCGTGCCCTCGATCTGGCCCTCGGCCCATTGGCCGATATAGCGGTAGCCGTCATTGCCGATGAACGTGCCCTGGCCGTGGCGGCGGTCGTCGGTGAACTGGCCGTCATAAACGTCGCCGTTGGCGTAGGTCACACGGCCCTTGCCCTCGCGCTTGCCCGAAACCAGATCGCCCTCGTAGACGTCGCCATTGGGCTGGGTGAGCGTGCCGGTGCCGTCGATCTGGCCCCCGGCCCAGAGCCCGACATAGACCAGCCCGTCGGGCGTGGTCAGTTTGCCCTCGCCCTGGCGCTTGCCCGCGTCGATCTGGCCGTCATAGACCGAGCCGTCGGGATAGGTGATCACGCCCATCCCCTGTTTGATGCCGTCGATCCAGTCGCCGCGGTATTCGTAGCCGCCGGGCGACTGCATGGTCCCCTTGCCGTGGTGCTTGGCGTTGCGGAACTGGCCCTCGTAGCGGACACCGTTGGCGTAGATCGCCACGCCCTCGCCCACGATGGCGCCGGACTGCCATTCGCCCTCATAGGTGCCGCCATCGGCGAAGGTGATCTTGCCAAATCCTTCGGGTTTGCCCTTGGAAAAGGTGCCTTCGTAGATGGAGCCGTTGGGGAAGCGCGCGGTGCCTTCGCCCTTGATCTCTCCGTCCACCCATTCGCCGGAATATTCGTAGCCATTGGGCAGCCGGTAGGTGCCCTGCCCGTGCTGGAGGCCGCCGCGAAAGGTCCCCTCGTAGACGCCGCCATCATCGTATTGCTTGGTCAGTACGGCGCCCGATTGGGCCAGTGCGATACCCGGCAACAGGCATAGGCAGAAGATCAGACCGCGGACGGACATGGCTCACCTCTCAGATTCGTTGGCCTGCCCTTGTCCCTGGCAGGCGCCGAAAGGTTAAGGCAGGGGGCGGCGGGGGGCAATGGGGTTGGCGCGGACGTGATCCAAAGGGCGCTTGCGGCGGTTGATCTGGTTGATGCGCCTGCGGCGGGCGATCTGGTTGACGCGCCTGCGGCGGGCGATCTGGTTGGCGCGCCTGCGGCGGTTGATCTGGTTGGCGCGCCTGCGGCGCGACGCCATCTATTTTTTTCTGACGAGGGGGCTGTCTGCCCCCTCGAGCTCCCCCGACCGTATTTGCAAAGAGAAGAAGGGGCAGGGCGGCTTTGTCGCGGGTGGGTTTTCACTGGCGTGCTTTCTGCTACATCACGCGGGACGTTGAAGGAGCCACCTCATGGCCGATAGATTTCGCATTACCCTTGGCCAGTTGAACCCGATCGTGGGCGATATTCCAGGCAATGCCGCCAAGGCGAAGGCCGCCTGGGAGGCGGGGCGCGCGGCGGGTGCCGATCTGGTGGCGCTGCCCGAGATGTTCATCACCGGCTACAATGCGCAGGACCTTGTGATGAAGCCCGCCTTTCACACCGCCGCCATGCGCGCGGTCGAGGCGTTGGCGGAGGAGTGCGCAGATGGGCCGACCCTGGCCATCGGCTGTCCGTGGACCGAAGGGGCGGAGCTGTTCAACGCCTATCTGATCTGTCGCGGTGGCAAGATCGTCAGCCGGTTGCTCAAGCACAATCTGCCCAACGAGACCGTTTTTGACGAGGTGCGCATCTTTGATGCCGGTCCCTTGGGCGGCCCCTATTCCGTGGGCAACACCCGCGTCGGCAGCCCGATTTGCGAGGATGCGTGGCACCCGGAGGTGTCCGAGACCTTGCAGGAGACCGGGGCCGAGTTCCTGTTGGTGCCCAACGGCTCGCCCTATTATCGCGGCAAGTACGAGACGCGGCTGAACCACATGGTCGCCCGTGTGGTCGAGACTGGCTTGCCGCTGATTTACCTGAACATGGTGGGCGGTCAGGATGACCAGGTGTTCGATGGTGGCAGTTTCGCGTTGAACCCCGGTGGGGCGCTGGCCGTGCAGCTGCCCGTTTTTGACGAGATTGTGGCCCATGTCGATCTGGAGCGTGGGGCGGATGGTTGGCGCGTGGTTGAAGGGGAGAAGGTACACCACCCGGATGAATGGGCGCAGGATTACCGCGTGATGGTCACTGCCCTGCGCGACTATTGTGGTAAGGCCGGGTTCAAGAAGGTGCTCTTGGGGATGTCGGGCGGTGTGGATTCCGCGCTGGTGGCGACCATTGCCGCGGATGCGCTGGGCCCGCAGAACGTGCGTTGCGTGATGCTGCCGTCGGAATACACCTCGCCCCATTCGCTGGAAGATGCGGAAGCCTGTGCCACCGCCCTTGGCTGTCACTATGATTACGTGCCGATTGCCGAGACGCGGGCGGCGGTGGCATCGACCCTTGCGCCCCTGTTCGAGGGGCTGGAGGAGGGTTTGACCGAGGAGAACATCCAGAGCCGCATTCGCGGCCTCTTGCTTATGGCGCTGTCCAACAAGTTCGGCGAGATGCTCTTGACCACCGGCAACAAGTCCGAGGTCGCCGTCGGCTATGCCACGATCTATGGCGACATGGCAGGCGGCTACAATCCGATCAAGGATCTGTACAAGACCCGCGTGTTCGAGACCTGCCGCTGGCGCAATGCCAATCACCGCGATTGGATGATGGGTCAGCCGGGCGAGGTGATCCCGGAGCGGATCATCACCAAGCCGCCGAGTGCGGAGTTGCGGGAGGATCAGAAGGACAGCGACAGCCTGCCCGATTATCCCGATCTGGATGCGCTTTTGGACATTCTGGTGGATCAGGACGGGTCGATTGCAGACTGCGTTGCAGCCGGGTTCGATGCGGATGTGGCGCGCAAGGTGGAGCGGTTGATTTACCTGAGCGAGTACAAGCGCTTTCAATCAGCGCCCGGTGCGCGACTGTCCCGGCGTGCGTTTTGGCTGGACCGCCGTTATCCGATTGTGAACCGCTGGCGCGATCCAAGCTGAGGGGGGCGGGGTGACCCCCGCCCGTCTTTTTACAGCATCAGTTGGTAGCTGTGCGCCTCATAGCGGTAGCCGCCTTCGCCGTTCTGGACGACGTAGCCGATGCCAGGCCAGGGCATGTGGTAGCCGATGAAGGCCGTGCGGTCCGTCGCCATCATGTCGAGCAGTTGCTTGCGCGTTGCGGCGGCGGCTTCCTTGTCCATGTCGAAGCGGACCTCCCAATCGGGGTGGGCGAGGGACCAGACGTAGTGGTTGGCAAAGTCCGCGCCGATCACCAGTTGGGTGCCGCCATCTTCGACCATATAGACCATGTGCCCTGGTGTGTGCCCAAAGGCGGCCATGGCCGTGATGCCGGAGGCGGGTGAGCCGCCGTCGTCGAGCATGGTCATCTGTTCGGCGAGAGGCGCCACCTTGCCGTCGAAGTTCTCGTTGTCGGTGCCGGACCATGCGTCGAATTCGGCCGCACCGGTGACATAGGCGGCATTGGCGAACGTGGGTGTGCCGTCGGTGGAAAGGCCGCCGATGTGGTCGCCGTGCATGTGCGTGATCACCACCTTGTCCACCTGGTCCGCGGTATACCCCGCCGCTTCGATCGCGGCCACGGTGCCTGCGCCCGAAAGGCCGGTGTCGAAGAGCACCAGTTCGGAGCCGTTGTTCACTAGTGTGGGCGTGAAGAAGAATTGCGCCGCGTCCGTGGACAGGCCCGCGTCCGCCGAGACCGCGTTGAACGTATCGGCATCCACGTTCAGGCCGAAGATGCTGTGCGGCCCTTCGACCGAGCGGGTGCCGGCGAGCAGGGTCGTGACCTCGAAGCTGCCGACCTTGACCCGGCGGTAGGGCGCTTGGGCCACGCCGAGCATGGGGGCGGCGGCCCGGCTTTGCGTGGCTGTGGCGGCCGCCAGGGGCAGGGCGGCGGCGCTCATCAGGGCCGTACGGCGGTTGAATTTGGGGGGTGTGGACATGGGTGTTATCCTTCCTGTCAGACAGTTGATACATAGGGCGCCTGCGTCATAGTCACGTGACCAGGTGCGAAGGTGGGTGTTCATTTTTGCGAGAGGTCGATGGCGGATTTGAAAACCAAAGTGGTGGAGACGCCGTTTTCCGATTGGGTGAACGGGGTGGAGCCAAACGCGCGTCGGGATGAAGCCCGGGCGCTGGATGCGCTTTTTCGCGACGTGTCGGGGTTTGCTCCGCAGGTCTGGACCGGCGGCATCGTGGGCTATGGGGCCTATGATTACACCTATGCGTCTGGGCGGACGGGGACGTGGCTGGCCACCGGGTTTGCCCCGCGCAAGGCCAGGCTGAGCATCTACATCATGCCGGGTTATGCGGATTTCGGACCTCTTCTCGACCGGCTTGGGCCGCATGCGAAGGGCAAGTCCTGTCTGTACATCACGCGGCTTGCGCGGGTGGACCTGGCCGTTCTGGGTGAGGTTATCGCTGCCGGTCTGCGCGATCTGGCGACGCACTGGCCCGTGCGGGACCGCGCATAACTGGACAAGTTGCGGTCCCTGTGACAAGGCAGGCGCAACGTTCGGAGACACCCATGACCACCACCCGTTTTGCCCCGTCGCCCACCGGATACCTGCATATCGGCAACCTGCGCACGGCCCTGATGAACTACCTGATCGCCCGCAAGGCGGGCGGGACGTTTATCCTGCGCATCGACGACACCGACCCCGAGCGGTCGAAGGACGAATACGTTGATGCCATCAAGCAGGATTTGGACTGGCTGGGCCTGCATTGGGACCGGGTCGAACGGCAGTCGGAGCGGCTGGACCGGTATGTGGCGGCTGCGGATCACTTGCGCGGCATTGGCCGGTTTTACGAGGCGTTCGAGACACCGACCGAGCTGGACCTGAAGCGCAAGAAGCAGCTGAACATGGGCAAGCCGCCGGTTTACGACCGGGCGGCGCTGGATTTGAGTGATGAGGAGAAGGCCGCGCTGCGGGCCGAGCGCGGGCAGGGGGTATGGCGATTCAAGCTGGATCACGACCGCATCGAATGGGCCGATGGCATCATTGGCGATGTGAGCATTGATGCGGCGAGCGTCAGCGACCCGGTGCTGATCCGGGGCGATGGGCAGTTTTTGTACACCCTGGCGTCTGTCGTCGATGACACCGAAATGGGCGTGACGGATGTGGTGCGCGGGTCCGATCACGTGACCAACACGGCGACCCAGATCCAGATTATCGAGGCGCTGGGCGGGTCGGTGCCGCGCTTTGCCCACCATTCGCTGCTGACGGGGCCGCAGGGTGAGGCACTGTCGAAGCGGTTGGGCACACTGGCCTTGCGCGATCTGCGCGCAAATGGCGTTGAGCCGATGGCGGTTCTGAGCCTGCTTGCCCGGTTGGGCTCATCGGATCCTGTGGAATTGCGGATGGACATGGAGGGGCTGATCGACGGGTTTGAGGTTGGCCGGTTTGGCACCACGCCGACCAAGTTCGATGTGGCGGATATTGATCCGCTCACAGCGCGGTATCTGCAGGCACTGCCGGTCGAGGCGGTGGCGGATGAACTGGACGCGGCGGGTGTGCCTGCGGATCAGCGCGAGGCGTTCTGGTCGGTGATCCGCGAAAACATCGCGACGCGTGGGGATATCGCCACGTGGTGGGCGCTGTGCCGTGACGGTGCCGAGCCTGTGATCGAGGAGGACGACGCGGAGTTTGTCGCCGAGGCCATGGCGATGTTGCCCGAGGCGCCGTTCAGTGCGGAGACGTGGGGTGCCTGGACCGGCGCCGTGAAGGCCGCGACCGGCCGCAAGGGGCGTGGGTTGTTCATGCCCTTGCGCCTGGCCCTGACCGGGCAGCGGCACGGGCCGGACATGGCGTCGCTGATGCCGCTGTTGCAGGTTGTGAAGGCCCGCGCATGATCCTGGCGGGGGGCGCTTTTGGACAGCGGCCCTCCGGGGGGAGTTTTACGGGCCAAGTGAAATGGGCACATGGTGGCTGAGGGGCAGGCGAAGTTCCTGTCAGGGTCGCTTCTGCGCCATGTGACGGTGATGTCGCTGACCTCGACCGTCGGGTTGATGGCCGTATTCCTTGTCGATTTTATCGACATGGTTTTCATTTCCATGCTGGGCAAGGCCGAGTTGGCCGCCGCCGTGGGCTACGCGGGCGCGATCCTGTTTTTCACCACGTCCTTTTCCATCGGCATGGCGATTGCCGTGGGCGCTCTGGTGGCGCGCGATCTGGGCGCAGGCAACGTGGAGCGGGCGCGGCTGCGCAGTTCGCATGGACTTGCCTATGGCGTTGGTTTTGGTGTGCTGTTTTCGGCGTTCGTGTGGTGGAATATTCCAACCTTTGTCCGTTGGATTGGTGCGGAAGGCGAGACGGCGGCGCTGGCCGAGGGCTATCTTGCCATTATCATCCCGTCGCTGCCCTTTCTGGTCGTGGGCATGATGGGCAGCGGCATTCTGCGTGCCCATGGCGATGCGCGCCGGGCGATGATGGCGACGATTTGGGGCGGGGGCGTGAATGCCGTTTTGGACCCCATACTGATCTTTGGTCTGGGGCTCGACTTAACCGGGGCGGCGCTGGCGTCGGTCGCGGCGCGGGTGGCGATTGCGACAGCGGCCATTCTGCCGATCCTGCGGCATCATGGGGGTCTTCCGCGTCCCGAGGTCGTGGGGATGCTGCGCGATCTGCGCCCGCTTGTGACCATTGGCTTTCCCGCGATCCTGACGCAGTTGGCCACGCCCGTGGGCCAGGCCATCGTCACCCGGTCCATGGCGCAATACGGGCTTGAGGCCGTGGCGGGCATGGCCATCGTGGGCCGTTTGATGCCGGTGTCCTTTGCCGTGATCTTTGCCCTGTCCGGCGCCGTTGGTCCGATCCTGGGCCAGAATTTTGGCGCGGGGCGGCATGACCGGGTGCGGGCCGGGTTCAATGCGGCGCTGATCTTTGCCGGGTCGGTGATCTTTGTCATTGCGGCGGTTTTGTTCGTGCTGCGCGGTCCCGTTGCGGACCTGTTTGATGCGCGCGGCGTGACCCGTGATCTGGTGTTCCTGTTCTGCGGTCCCTTGGCGCTTTTGTTCTTTTTCAACGGCGTGCTGTTTGTGGCCAATGCGGCGTTCAACAATCTGGGCCACCCGTTCTATTCCACATGGATGAATTGGGGGCGCAACACAGTTGCCATGATCCCGTTGGTATGGGTCGGCGGACAGCTTTACGGAGCCGAAGGTGTGCTGATCGGGCAGGCGGTGTCGGCCGTTGTCTTTGGGGCCGCCGCGTGGGTGCTGGCCCGACGCGTGATCGCAGCTGAGGGCGGAAACGTGACGCGCGACAGCTTTGCGCGCGAGGGGCGGCTCTTGTCCCTATTGAACCTGCGCAAGTAGGCGGTCGGTCAGCGCCTGTTCCTGTGGCGTCAGGGTTTGCGCACGCGGGTAGAGCGGCGCGCCGCGGTCGTCCTGAATGGCTGTGTCCCAGCCGTCGGTCGTGGCAAAGAAATGTTCGGCCCCCGCCTGTCCGAATTCGCGCACAAACCCTTGTACCACCACGTCGAGATAGCTGAGCAGGATGCGGTGATCGCCGGCCGGTCGCTTTGCATCCGGCGGCACTTGGTAGACGGCGATGTCGCTGGCGTTGGCCTCATGTGCGACCGCGTGGGTGGCATTGATCCGGGTGTATCCGGTTTCGCGCAGGTCGAGTGCCGCCCAGTCTGCCTGCGGGACGGAGGCGATCAGGCCGTCGATACTGTGCCCCGGTGCCTCTTGCACCGACAGGAACACCACGTTGCGCCGGTCCGTGCGCACCCAGGCACGCCGCCAGCCGTTGAGCGTGGCCGCTTGCGCCTGCGGGTAGGCGTGTGTGGCACGGTTGACAAGGCTGCCGTAGCCAAAGAACCAGGGCGTCATGCGTCGGACATCAGGTCGGCAAAATGCGCCGCAAGCGTGTCCCAGACGTCTGGTGAGGAGGCGGTGAGCAGGTAGCCTTCCTTGATCGACGCGTTGTAGTCCGAGCCGTCGAGCATCGCGGCCTTGCCGCCTGCCTGCTGGCAGATCAGGACACCTGCGGCGTGGTCCCAGCTGTTGAGCGTGCTGGATAGCACGAAGTCCACCGCGCCGGTGGCCGCAAGCCGGTATTCGTGGGCCGAACAGCGCAGGCTGCCGATGAAGGCCAGCGCGCCCACCTTGGTCCACATCAGCGCTTGGTCCGCCGGTGTCATCAGCCGGATATGGGCGTAGCCCGCAAGCTGGTTCAGCGGTTTCGTGTTGGCGGTGTGGATGGGTCGGATCCGCCCGGTCTGTGTCAGCCATTGGGCGGGTGAGGTGTTGTCGGCCATGATCAGGTCGTTGCCGACGGGATCGTAGATCAGGCCAAAGACCGGCACGCCAAAGCGGCAGACCGAGACCATGGTGCCGAAGAGCGGCATGTTCTTTGCAAAGTTCCAGGTGCCATCGACCGGGTCGATGATAAAGGACAGCTCAGCCTCAGCCACGCCGTCCAGCAGTTTGGGGTTGGCCGACACTGCCTCTTCCCCGATGACGAGCGCGTGGGGGAAGGCCATTTGCAGGCCGCGGGTGATCATGGCTTCGGCTGCGGTGTCGGCTTGGGTGACCAGATCCGTTTCGTCCCGTTTGGTGTCGATCTCGCCTGCGTCGAGGCGGCGGAAGCGGGGCATGATCTCGGCCTTTGCGGCGCGGCGGATCAGGTTGATGATCTGTGTCTTTTGCGCCTGTGTCAGCGGGGCGGTGACGGGCATGGGCAATTGGTCGGTCATAAAATGGTCCTTGATTCCATGGATCGCCGCCGGTGTGCCATGTCTTGCTGCACTGCCGCAACGTACCTTATTCGCGCCCCCGCAGTACCTGGGCGGGGCGTGCGGCCAATGGCCCCCAGGCAAAGGCCAGCCCGGCCAGAAGCGTGGCCGTCACGCCGCCGATCACGATGGCGAGCGCCGAGGGCCAGATGACGGTAAAGTCGGTGTCCATGATGTAATAGCTGACCGCCCAACCGCCTGCGATGCCCGCCGCGAGCGCGACGGCGCCAGCGCCAAGGCCCAGAAGGGCCGCGCGGGTGGCGAAGCTGATCAGGATGCGCTGGCGCGTTGCGCCCAGGGTTTTCAGGACCGCCGCCTCGTATGTGCGGGCTTGGGTGCCCGCCGCAGCGGCCCCGATCAGGACGAGGAACCCGGTCAGGAGCGTTGCGCCTGCCCCGTAGGATGTGGCGGCGGCGAGGCCGGAGAGCACCTCGCTCACCCGGTCGATGGCGTCGCGCACGCGGATGGCCGTCACGTTGGGATAGGCGTTGGCGATGTCGCGCAGGATCTGGGTTTCTGCCCCGTCGGTGGCATAGACGGTCGAGATGAACGTGTGCGGTGCGCCTTGCAGGGCGGAGGGGTTCATGGACAGGATGAAGCCGATGCCGGCGGTGGAAAAGTCGACCTCGCGGAACGATGTGATCGTGCCGGTGATGTCGCGGCCCAGGATGTTGATGGTCATGCTGTCGCCGAGGGACAGGCCCATTTCCTCGGCCTCTTCCGCGGCGAAGCTGATTTGCGGATCGCCTGTGTAGTCTGCGGGCCACCAGTCTCCTGCGGTGATGCGCGTGTTTTCGGTGGGCGTTTCGGAATAGGTGATGCCGCGGTCGCCGGACAGGACCCAGTGATCGCCTGCGACGTCTGCCGCCCGCTGGCCGTTGATCTGGGTGATGATGCCCCGCAGCATGGGCGCGCTGTCGATGCGGCTGACAGCCGGGTCACTTTCCAGCCGCTCGGTATAGCCGGGCATCTGGTCGCGCTGGATGTCGACGAAGAAATAGCTGGGCGCGATGTCGGGCAGATTGCCGGTGATGGCGTTGCGCAGGTTGCCGTCGATCTGGCCCACGGCGGCCAGCACCGACAAGCCCAGGCCGAGGGACAAGACCACAGACGCTGCCCCTTCGCGCGTGCCGGAAATGGCGCCAAGCGCCCAGCGGAGGGCGGGCCGCCCCTTGGCCCGTGGGGCCGCGCGTTTCGACAGCCAGCGGATCAGGACGGCGGCAAGCGCCAGTAGGCCGAGGGCAAAGGCGATGCCCCCCGATGTCCAGAGTGTCAGCCACCATGTGCCTGAAAAGAGGCCCGCCAGCCCGATCAGCGCGGCAAGGCCCGCGCCGATCCAGATGAGGTAGCCCGCGCGTGGCAAGAGACGCGCCTTGTCCAGTGCATCGCGGAACAAGGTCGCTGCGCGCACATCCTCGGCCCGGGCAAGCGGCCAGAGGGTGAACACAAAGGCGGTCAGCAGGCCGTAAATCGCCGCCTCGATCAATGGGGCGGGGAACAGGGTGAAACTGGCCGGGATCGGCAAACGTGCTTCGATGATCGGGGCGAGGAGCAGGGGGACGAACGCCCCAAGTAGCAGTCCGATGGCGATGCCCAGCAATGACAGGGCGCCGATCTGGATGAAATAGGTCTGGAAGATCGTGCTGCGCTCGGCCCCCAGAGTGCGGAGGGTAGCGATCACGGATGTCTTGCCTGCAAGATATGCGCGCACGGCTGCTGACACACCGACGCCACCCACGGCGAGGCCCGACAGGCCCACCAGCACGAGAAACGCGCCCAGTCGGTCCACGAACTCGGATACGCCCGGCGCGCCGTTGCGCGCGTCGGTCCAGCGCATGCCCGTTGCTTCGAATTGGTTGCGCGCCTGTCCCTCGAGCGCGGCAAGGTCGGTGCCGTCGGGCAGGTCGAGCCGGTATTTCGAATTGAACAGGGTACCCGGCGCCAGAAGCTGCGCGTTCTCAAGCGCGGTGCGCAGCACGATGGTGCGCGGGCCGAGGGCGAAGCCGCCTGCGGCACTGTCGGGTTCGCGGGCGAGCGTCGCCATCAGCACGAAGTCCTGCGTGCCAAGGCGGAACGTATCGCCGGTGGCCAGCCCGAGCCGGTCAATCAGCGCGCGTTCCATCACCGCGCCGGGCAGGCCGTCGGCGCCCGCCAACGCGTCGGGCAAGGACATGGCAGGGTCCAACTCGACGGCCCCGATCAGGGGATAGGCGCCGTCGACAGCCTTGATCTGTGTCAGGCCGCGCTCTGTCTCGCCCTCGCGTTCGACCACGGCCATGGAACGGAAATCTGCGATTTCCGATACGCTCGTGGCCACGCTGTCCATCCACGCGCGCTCGTCCTCGGTCGCGAAGCGGTAGGTGAAGTCCAGTTCGGCATCGCCGCCCAGCAGGGCCGCGCCCTCGCGCTGCAGCCCCGCCTCGATGGCCGCGCGGACCGATCCGACGGCGGCGATGGCAGCCACGCCAAGCGCAAGGCAGGCCAGAAATATGCGGAACCCGCGCAGGCCCCCGCGCAATTCACGCCGGGCAAAGCGGGCAGAGGTGGCAAGGGTCATTCGGCGGCGGCCTTGACCGGGGGTTCGATCCGCCCGTCGGCCAGGCGGATCACCCTGTCGCAGCGGGCCGCCAGATCGGGCGCGTGGGTGACCAGCACCAACGTGGCCCCGTGCCGGTCGCGCAGGGCAAAGAGCAGGTCCATGATCGCCTGCCCGTTGGCGCCGTCCAGATTGCCGGTGGGCTCATCCGCCAGCAGAATATCGGGCCGTGTGACCAGCGCACGGGCCAGCGCCACGCGCTGCTGTTCGCCGCCTGACATCTGGCTGGGGTAATGACCGCTGCGATGGGCAAGGCCCACGGCCTCAAGCTCCGCCTCTGCCCGATCAAAGGCGTCACGCGCGCCCGCCAGTTCAAGCGGTGTCGCCACGTTCTCAAGGGCCGTCATGGTCGGGATCAGGTGAAAACTTTGGAACACGACGCCCATGTGATCGCGCCGAAAGCGGGCCAGTGCGTCTTCGTTCATCGCCGTGAGGTCCTGGCCAAGTGCCATCACGGTGCCGCCGGTGGCCCGTTCCAACCCGCCCATGATCATGAGCAGTGAGGACTTGCCCGACCCCGATGGGCCGACCAGCCCTACCGTCTCGCCCTTGCCAATCTCAAGCGTGATGCCGTGCAGGATATCGACCTGCCCGGCATTGCCATCCAGGCTGAGCGCCGCATTATTCAGGGACAGGACTGGATCGGACATCGTTGGCGGCCTTTATTGTCGTGTACGGGGTGATATGGAGATCGGATCAGCATGGGCAAGGTAACAGGTGCAATTGTCATAAGTCTGTGCGCTGGCATGGCTGCGGCCGAACCGGTGACGATTGCGGCGCTGGGCGACAGTCTGACGCAAGGCTATGGGTTGCCCATCGAGCAGGGTTTCGTGCCGCAGCTTGAGGCTTGGCTGGATGCGGCGGGACACGAGGTGGATGTCATCAATGCAGGTGTGTCGGGCGATACGACCCAGGGCGGGCTGAGCCGCGTGGGCTGGACCCTGACGTCCGAGGTGGATGCGATGATTGTCACGCTGGGGGGCAATGACCTGTTGCGCGGGATCGGACCTGAGGTGAGCCGCGCCAACCTCGAAGGTATCGTGCAGGCCGCGACCGATGCCGGGGTGGAGGTGTTGGTGGTCGGTATGCAGGCGCCCGGCAATTACGGGCCAGAGTACAAGCAGGCCTTTGACGCGATGTATCCCGAGATTGCGGAGGCGTATGGCACGCTCTACCTCGACAGCTTTTTCGCGGGGCTTGGTGGGGCTGGGACAGACCCGGCAGAGGTGCGCGGCTTTATGCAGGCGGACGGCATTCATCCCAATGCCGAAGGTGTGGCGCGGATTGTCGAGGGGATTGGCCCCAGTGTCGAAGCCCTGATCGCGCAGGTCGAGTGAGATGCCTGGGCGGTTTTTCCTGACTGATCCGGTGTCGGACCTGACGGGCGCGCTGGGTGTTCCAGCGGGGACAGTCGGCAACGAACCCGCCCGGCAGAACATTGCGCCGGGGCAGGAAATCATCGTCTTCGACGGAGCGTTGACCCGTATGCGCTGGGGCATCGTGCCGGTGGGCCGCGTCAACGCCCGCGGCCGTCCGGTGATGGAGCAGATCATCAACGCCCGGTCCGAGACGGTGTTCGACAAGACCGCCTTTGACGGCGTGGGGCGCGCGGTGATCCCGGTGAACGGATGGTACGAATGGACGGGTGAGAAGCGCAAGAAAACCGCGTGGCGGATCGCGCCGAAGGGCGGCGGGTTTCTCTATTTCGCGGCGATCACGGATGTCTGGACTGCGCCGGGCGGTTTGCAGGTGTCGCAAGTGGCTGCGGTCACGTGTGAGCCGAATGCAGATGTCGCGCCGATCCATCACCGCATGGGTGTGCTGCTTGAACCTGCGGACCTCAATACCTGGATGGGCGAAGACCTCGATGCTGTGAAGGCGCTGATGGTCCCCTGGCCGGTCGGTCGGTTGCAGATCGAGGAAGCGGTCGGTGTGAACTGGGACGGCCCGTGATCCAAAGGCCGCTGCGCGACACCATTGTTTATTGGGGGCTCTGCCCCGTCGCTGACGCGACTCCCCGAAGTATTTTCAGCCAGAAGAAATGGGCACGCCTTCGTCAGTTAAGCGCTGCCGCGTCCCTCCTCTCTGCTTCAGAAAATCCCGCCTCTTGCCTGATAGACGGCTTTGCAGCCGTAAGGGCCGGGTCAAAAACAAAAGGCGGCGCACAATCAAGTGCCCCGCCGCAAAACCCGTGTCGTAGCTGGTTTATGCCAGTGCGATGTTCACCGCGCTTTCGCGACCGTCGCGGCCCGCTTCGAGGTCGAAGGTGACCTTCTGGTTGTCGGCGAGGCCCGTGAGGCCCGAACGCTCTACGGCCGAGATGTGAACGAATACGTCTTTGCCACCCGATTCAGGTGCAATAAAGCCGTAGCCTTTTGTGGTGTTGAACCATTTGACGGTGCCGTTTGCCATCGTCCTTACTCCTTTGGGGGCTGCCCGCGACATGCGGCAGCTGTGGCGTCGTCATAAGATCGAATGACTGAGCCGAAAGGAGCAGTGGGTCGATAGATGATGTAGCAAGGCGAGATATGGCACCGCTTTGCTGTTTTTCAAGGGTTTCTGGCTGAGCTGCGTCGTACCGGCAAAGTGCCGCTTCTTTGTGCAGGGGCTGGGAAACGGCGGGCCACTCCTTTTTTACCAGTTGATAAAATTTTGGACCTGTGAGAGCGTTTTGCGGGAACACATCTTGCAAACGGGGTAGCCATGAAGCCATCTCCTTTCTCACCCGGTGTTGCGGCGGGTCGCCTCGACGATGGTGCCTACGCTGACAACTTTTCGGACCTGCATCCTGCCATGGACCCACATGAGGCGCTGGTGGCGGCAGATCGCTGTTACTTCTGTCATGACGCCCCCTGCATTACCGCCTGTCCGACGGAGATCGACATTCCGCTCTTCATTCGCCAGATCGCGACCGGCACACCGGATGCGGCGGCCAAGACGATCTTGGGCCAGAACATCATGGGCGGCATGTGCGCCCGTGTTTGTCCGACAGAGACGCTGTGCGAAGAGGCCTGTGTGCGCGAGTTGGCCGAGGGCAAGCCGGTCAAGATCGGGCAGCTTCAGCGCTATGCCACCGACCATTTGCAGGAGAAGGGCATTCATCCGTTCATCCGCGCGGATGCCACCGGCAAGACGGTGGCCGTGGTTGGTGCGGGGCCTGCGGGCCTGTCCTGTGCGCACCGTTTGGCGATGCTGGGGCACGATGTGACCGTCTACGATGCGCGGCCAAAGCCCGGTGGGCTGAATGAATACGGCATTGCCGCCTACAAGACGCCCGAGGGCTTTGCGCAGGCCGAGGTGGACTGGCTGCTGCAAATCGGTGGCATCACGATCAAGCACAGCACGGCGCTGGGGGCTGATGTGACCCTTGATCAGTTGGCAAGCGACTTTGACGCGGTGTTCCTGGGTATGGGGCTGGGCGGGGTAAACGCGCTCGCTTTGGAGGGGAACGACAAGGACGGTGTTTTGAACGCCGTCGATTTCATCGCTGATCTGCGGCAGGCGCCTGACATGGGCGACTTGCCGGTGGGCCGCGATGTCGTGGTGATCGGTGGTGGCATGACCGCCGTTGATGCAGCTGTGCAATCCAAGCTGCTGGGCGCGCTGAATGTAACGCTCGCCTATCGCCGCGGGCGGGACCGCATGAATGCAAGCGTGTTTGAACAGGACCTTGCCGCGTCAAAGGGTGTGCGGATCATGACCCATGCCGTGCCGCGTGCGATACATGGAAACGGCGCGGTACGTGAGATCGAGTTTGAATACTTCAATGACGACATGACCGGCACGGGCGAGACGGTGCGCATTCCGGCGGATCAGATCCTGCGTGCCATTGGCCAGACTTTGGACGGTGACGCGCTGCCCGATCTCGAGGGTGGCAAGATCGCCGTCACGGGTGCGGGGCGCACGACAATGGACGGTGTCTGGGCCGGGGGGGACTGTGCGGCTGGTGGTGATGACCTGACTGTGACGGCTGTGGCCGAGGGCCGGGATGCGGCCATGGATATTCACGCAAGCCTGATGGGCTGAGCGGAGGGAGAGAACGATGGCAAATCTTCAAAGTGACTTCGTCGGGATCAAATCCCCCAACCCGTTTTGGCTCGCATCGGCCCCGCCGACGGACAAGGAATACAACGTCCGCCGCGCATTCGAGGCCGGGTGGGGCGGTGTCGTCTGGAAGACGCTGGGGTCCGAAGGGCCGCCCGTCGTCAACGTGAACGGCCCGCGTTATGGCGCGATTTATGGGGCGGATCGGCGCCTGTTGGGTCTGAACAACATCGAGTTGATCACCGACCGCGACCTGTACACCAACCTTGACGAGATCAAGCGCGTGAAGGCCGATTACCCCGACCGCGCCATGATCGTGTCGATCATGGTGCCCTGCGAGGAAGAGGCGTGGAAAGCCATCCTGCCGCTGGTCGAAGACACCGGCGCCGACGGGATCGAGCTGAACTTTGGCTGCCCGCACGGGATGAGCGAGCGGGGCATGGGATCGGCTGTGGGGCAGGTGCCCGAATACATCGAAATGGTGACCCGCTGGTGCAAGCAATACTATTCGAAGCCGGTCATCGTGAAGCTGACGCCGAACATCACAGACATTCGCAAGCCTGCCGCCGCGGCCCATGCCGGAGGCGCGGATGCCGTCAGCCTGATCAACACGATCAACTCGATCACGTCCGTGAACCTCGACACCATGTCGCCGGAGCCGTCGATTGACGGGCGCGGATCGCATGGGGGTTATTGCGGTCCGGCGGTCAAACCCATCGCCATGTCGATGGTGTCCGAGATTGCGCGCAACCCGGAAACCCGCGGCTTGCCTATCTCCGGCATCGGCGGCGTCACCACGTGGCGCGATGCGGCGGAGTTCATCACCCTGGGCTGCGGGAATGTGCAGGTGTGCACCGCCGCCATGACCTACGGCTTCAAGATCGTGCAGGAGATGATCAGTGGTCTGTCGGACTGGATGGACGAAAAGGGCCACGCCAGCATCGACGACTTCAAGGGCGCCGCCGTGCCCAATGTCACCGACTGGCAGTTCCTGAACCTGAACTACGTGGCCAAGGCCAAGATCAATCAGGACCTGTGCATTTCGTGCGGGCGGTGCTTTGCCGCGTGCGAGGACACCTCGCACCAGGCGATTTCGATGTCCGATACCCGTGTGTTCGAGGTGATCGACGAGGAATGCGTGGCCTGCAACCTGTGCGTCAACGTGTGCCCGGTCGAAAACTGCATCACGATGGAGGAGATGGCAGCGGGCACCACCGACCCCAGGACGGGCAAGGTGGTCGAGCCGGACTATGCCAACTGGACCACCCACCCGAACAACCCGGCGACCACGGCCGCCGAGTAAGGATCAGACCGGCGTGCCGTCCTCTTGAGCGGATGCTGCGACCTCATCCGGTTCTGCCGCTGCCGCGGTCAGCGCCGTCTTTTCCACGGGCGTGTTGACAGCCTCGATCAGCATTTCAAGCCGCTGTTGCTGTTGGGCCGCCTCTGCCATGCGTCGTGCGTCCGCCTCGATCTGTTCGGGCGTTTCCGCGATGGCCGCTTCGACCACGGCTTGCGCACTGGTGCTGGCGCCTGCCTCGCTCATGGCGGTGACGCGCGCGGCTTCCGCCTTTGGGTCGCTTGGTGGTGCGGCGGCGGTCGATGTTGATTGATCCGCGCCGGTGGCAGGGGCCGGTGCGGTGGTATCCTGTGTTTGCGCCGCATTGCCCGAGGTTGCCGCCCCGCTGTCCTGGCTTTCGTTGGCCGCGGCGCTTGTTTGGTCCGTGCTGTCCTCGGTTTGTTGTTGGTTCGATGGCTGTTGTACTGGCTGCGGGCTGCCTCCTCCGCCGCCGAAAATTGATATGATACTCATGTTCCACTCATAGGCTTTGCGCCCTCACCCGCCGCCGTTTGTGGTGCGCGAAGTATGAACAGAGCGTTAATTGGCGGTGGAACTCGGTTACGAAGGTTACCGAATGGTTACCGCGTGGCGGGCGTGAGCAGGTTGGTGAAAAGGTCGCGCAGAAAGGCGTCGGCGCCCGGAGCGGCCTCATCCGTGCGCATCAGAACACCGATCTGCACCGCAAAATCGGCGTAGTGCTGGGTCGTCGACCAGATCGAAAAGACCAGGTGGCGGGGGTCGACAGGCGCCAGCTTGCCCGCATCGACCCAGTCCTGGATCACGGCGCATTTTTCGTCAAAGAGCGGTTTCAGGTCCGCTTCGAGATGGGGCAGCATGCGCGGTGCGCCCTGGATGATCTCGCCCGCAAAGAGGCGGCTTTCGCGAGGCAATTCGCGCGCCATGTCGAGCTTGCGTTGCACGTAGGCCAAAAGCTCGCTGAGCGGATCGCCCGCTGCGTCCATCGCGACGAGCGGGTCGAGCCAGGTCTCCATCAGCTGGTTGAGCAGGGTAACGTGGATCTCTTCCTTGCCGGAAAAGTAGTAGAGGATATTGGGCTTGGACAGGCCCGCCGCTTCGGCGATCTGGTCGAGGGTGGCGCCGCGGTAGCCATGGGCGGAAAACACGTCGAGCGCGGCATCGAGGATCAGGCTGCGATTGCGCTGCTGGATGCGGCTGGGTTTCTTCTCGGCGCCGTCGGGCATTGGCGTGTCCTCTGTGATGTGCTGCAAGTCTAGGCAGATGCGCGGCGCTTGGGCAATTCTGTTCAAAGCAGTTCTTGACAGAAAAGCGTGCGCTGGCAATCGTGGCTTTACCAATTGGTCAAAAAGTTCAGGGCCATCGGCAGAAGGGGACATCACATGGCGGCACCGGGCGAAAACCTTCGGATCAACGGTGATCGGCTGTGGGACAGCCTGATGGAGATGGCGAAGATCGGCCCCGGCGTGGCGGGTGGTAACAACCGCCAGACTTTAACAGACGAGGATGCCGAGGGGCGTGCCCTTTTTCAAAGCTGGTGCGAGGCCGCGGGTTGCTCCATGGGCCTCGACCAGATGGGTAATATGTTTGCGATGCGTGCCGGTGCGGACCCGGATGCGTTGCCGGTCTATGTCGGCTCGCACCTAGATACCCAGCCTACGGGCGGTAAGTATGATGGCGTTCTTGGGGTGCTTGGCGGGCTGGAGATCATCCGGACCCTGAATGATCTGGACGTGAAGACAAAGCATCCGATCGTGGTGACCAATTTCACAAATGAAGAAGGCACGCGCTATGCGCCCGCCATGCTGTCGTCGGGCGTGTTTGCCGGCATTCACACGCAGGATTGGGCCTATGATCGGCTGGATGCCGAGGGCAAAAAATTCGGCGATGAGCTGAAGCGCATCGGTTGGCGGGGGGACGAAGAGGTGGGCGCGCGGAAAATGCACGCCTTTTTCGAGTTGCATATCGAACAGGGTCCGATCCTGGAGGCTGAGGGCAAGGACATTGGCGTCGTCACCCACGGGCAGGGCCTGTCCTGGACGCAGGTCACCATTAAAGGGAAAGACAGCCACACCGGCTCCACCCCCATGCCGATGCGCAAGAACACAGGCCTTGGCATGGCACGGATGCTGGAGAAGGTGGACGAGATCGCTTGGAGCCACGCGCCCCATGCAGTGGGGGCTGCGGGGCATATCGACGTCTATCCGAACTCGCGCAACGTGATCCCGGGCAAGGTGGTGTTCACCGTCGATTTCCGCTCGCCTGACCTGAGCGTGATCGAGGATATGGAGGCGCGTTTGCGCACCGAAGGCCAGAAGATCGTGGATGAGATGGGGCTGACCATTTCCTTTGAGAAGGTGGGCGGGTTTGATCCGGTTGCCTTTGACGAAGGCTGTGTGACCGCGGTGCGGTCGGCGGCTGAGCGGTTGGGGTATAGCCACCAGGACATTATCTCGGGCGCGGGGCACGACGCGTGCTGGATCAACCAGGTCGCGCCGACGGCGATGGTGATGTGCCCCTGCGTCGATGGGCTGAGCCACAACGAGGCCGAGGAGATATCGAAGGAATGGGCGTCTGCGGGAACGGATGTGCTGATGCACGCAGTTGTGGAAACGGCGGAGATCGTGGCGTGACGTGGCCGTTTTCCGACACGGAAAACGGACCGGAATTTTTGCAAAATTCCGGCGCGGGGCGGCGGGCGTGATTGATCCTGACCTGAGCCTGTCCGACCGCATCGCCGATCTGGTGGCGGCAGAAGCGCTCGATGCACCGCGCGAGACCGTGGCCGAGCGGGCGATCGTGCAGGCATTCGAGGACGCGCTTGTCCAGCCTTTCGAGACGACCGTGAACTTCAGCGGCGGCATCACGCAGCGCTGCTGGACCGTCACCCGCAGCGATGGCGCTTACCGCGTGGTATACTTGCCGCGGGCGGGGTACTTTTCGCTGTGTGTGGAGAGTGATTTCGGGCCTTTGGACATTGGGGTGCATGGGCCGGCGTTGGGGTGTTTTGCAAGCGTCTGACTGGGGCGCTGCCCCAGACCCCGTGGTATTTTTCGTCAGAAGAAACAGCTGACAGAGGAGAGATGACATGACCAAGGTGATCAAGGGCGGGATGGTTTGCACGGCGGACCGGACCTGGAAGGCCGATGTTCTGGTCGAGGGCGAGACCATCAAGGCCATTGGTGAGGATCTGGTTGGCGACGAATACATCGACGCTGAGGGCGCTTATGTGATTCCCGGCGGGATTGATCCGCATACGCATTTGGAAATGCCGTTCATGGGGACCACGGCGGCCGAGACGTTCGAGTCGGGCACTTGGGCGGCTGCCGTGGGGGGCACCACGATGATCGTGGATTTCTGCCTGCCCGGCGCCGATGGGTCGATCAAGAACGCCATCAATGAATGGCACCGCAAGTCCGCGCCGCAGATCTGTTCCGACGTCGGTTATCACATGGCGATCACCGGCTGGGACGAGAACATCTTTAACGAGATGAAGGATGCCGTCGACATGGGCGTCAACTCGTTCAAGCATTTCATGGCATACAAGGGCGCCTTGATGATCGAGGATGACGAGATGTTCGCGTCCTTCAAGCGCTGCGCCGAGCTGGGCGCGCTGCCGATGGTACACGCAGAGAACGGCGATCTGGTCGCCGAGATGCAGCAGAAGTATTTTGATCAGGGGATCACGGGGCCGGAGGGCCACGCCTACTCCCGTCCGCCCGAGTTCGAGGGCGAGGCGGCGAACCGGGCCATCACCATTGCCGATGCGGCGGGCGTGCCGCTCTATATCGTGCACGTGTCCTGCGAGCAGGCGCATGAGGCGATCCGGCGCGCGCGGCAGAAGGGGATGCGGGTCTATGGCGAGCCACTGATCCAGTTCCTGACGCTGGATGAGAGCGAGTATTTTAACACCGATTGGGATCACGCCGCGCGCCGTGTGATGTCGCCGCCCTTCCGGTCGAAGGATCATCAGGATTCGCTCTGGGCCGGGCTGCAGGCCGGGTCTTTGCAGGTGGTGGCGACAGACCATGCGGCCTTCAACACCGAACAGAAGCGCGCGGGGCGCAATGATTTCCGGATCATCCCGAACGGCTCGAATGGGCTCGAAGAGCGGCTTGCCGTGCTGTGGACCGAAGGGGTCGAGACGGGGCGCCTGACGCCCAATGAGTTTGTCGCCTGCACGTCGACCAACGTGGCCAAGATCCTCAACATCTATCCCAAGAAGGGCGCGCTGGTCGAAGGGGCGGACGCCGATATCGTGGTGTGGGATCCCAAAATCACCAAGACGATCTCGCCCGCAAACCACCATTCGGTGCTGGACTACAACGTGTTCGAAGGGTTCGAGGTGACGGCGCAGTCGCGGTACACGCTTAGCCGGGGTGAGGTGATTTGGGCCTGGGGGCAGAATTCGCAGCCCGCGCCTGGCCGGGGCAAGTTCGTGCCACGGCCTGCGTTCCCGTCTGCATCCGTTGCGCTGTCGAAGTGGAAGGCACTGACGGCGCCCAAGATGATCGAGCGTGATCCGTTGAACATTCCGGCCGGCATCTGACACCTGATGGCAGCCAACGGCTTCTCGGACTTTCTGTCGCTTGCGGCATCCGTGACGACAATTCTTGCGTCGCTTGCGGTGTGCGTGACGGCGCTGTTCGTCTGGCGGCAAATGCGGCTGCAGGCCGATACGTTTGACAATGATGCAAGACGTTTGCGGCGCGAGTCCTTTACGTTCGTCTTCGAGGCGCTGTGGGACGAGGGGTTTCGTGATGCGCGAATGGCGATGCTGGAGGCGCTCAATTGCGGGAACGCAATCCCCGAAGACAAATCGGACAAGGACGGCTTTCGCAACGTGCTGAACACCTATGAGATGCTGGGGCTGGCTGTGAAGCTTGACACAATAGACGAATCCGTATGGCGCGAGTATTGGCGCATGCCGCTGTTGCGCGATTGGGAGCGGTTGGAGCCCTTTGTTCAGCAGGAACGCGACCTGCCCGGGGGCGAAGGGTTGTATACCGACGCAGAGCGTATCGTGCTGAGATGGCGGGGGACGGCATGAGTTTAAACACGGCCAGAGCCGCAATCGTTTCCGCGCAAAACCTGGATCTGACGTTTCAGACAGGTGATGGACCTGTTCATGCGCTCAAGGGCGTGTCGCTGGATATCGAAAAGGGCGATTTCGTCTCGTTCATCGGTCCGTCTGGCTGCGGCAAGACCACGTTCTTGCGCTGCATGGCCGATCTGGAACAGCCCACAGGCGGGTCAATCACCGTCAACGGCACCACGCCCGAGGACGCACGCAAAGCGCGCGCCTATGGCTATGTGTTTCAGGCAGCGGGGCTCTATCCGTGGCGCACCATCGGACGCAACATCTCATTGCCGCTTGAGATCATGGGGTATTCCAAGGCGGATCAAGCCCAACGGGTGGCGCGGACGTTGGAATTGGTTGAGTTGTCGGGGTTTGAGAACAAGTTTCCCTGGCAACTGTCCGGCGGCATGCAGCAGCGTGCGTCTATCGCGCGAGCGCTAGCCTTTGATGCGGATATATTGCTGATGGATGAACCCTTTGGCGCGCTCGATGAAATTGTGCGCGATCACCTGAACGAGCAGCTCTTGCAGCTTTGGGCGCGCACGGAAAAGACCATCGCGTTTGTCACCCATTCCATCCCCGAGGCGGTGTATCTGTCGACCAAGATCGTTGTGATGTCGCCGCGCCCCGGTCGGATCACCGATGTGATCGACAGCCCTTTGCCCAAGGAACGGCCCCTGGACATTCGCGAAAGCCCCGAGTTTTTGCAGATCGCCAACCGGGTGCGGGACGGATTGCGAGCGGGGCACGCCTATGATTGATGCGCGTGCATTACCGGCTGGGACGGCAAGATTGGCCTACCGCCCCCAACCGGACCGCGTCTCGTGTGAGGGCGCGGCCACCCCCATCTTCATCGTTCACGGCCATCGGCATGCCTGCCTGTACCGTGCGAGCAGAACATCCCAAATTCCTTTCATTGTTCTTAAAATATGCAAAAAACTCCGCGAGATGACTGGCAAAGCGTTTGCATATTTTTGGAACAATGAAGCGCGCAGGTGCCGCTAATGCGATCCGCTGCGCCTGTCCTGACCGTTTTGGCCGTGATTGTCGGCATCTGGTATCTGGCTGTCGCCCCCATGAATGTGCGTGTGGCGCTGGATCAGGCGGAACGGGCGGGGGAAGCTGTTGTCCCGGAAGGGTCCGTGCCCCGGCGCGCGGTATCCGTATGGCGGCTGATGCGTGACAATTCGGAGTTTGTGCATCTTGGCTACGCGCTTGAACGGCCCCGGTTGCCGACGCCGCAGCAGGTCGGACAAGAGCTTTGGAAGACCACGGGCGAGATGGTGCAAAAGGGGCGGCCCTTTTCCAAGCGGGGGTTGATCTATCACGGGTGGATCACCCTGCAATCGACGTTGTGGGGATTTGCGCTGGGCACGCTTGTTGGCATCCTTGGCGCCGTTGCGATCGTCTATTCCCGCACCGCACAGCTGAGCCTGATGCCGTGGGCCATCATCAGTCAGACCATTCCCATTGTCGCGCTTGCGCCGATGATTATCGTGCTTTCGTCGCAGGCAGGAATTGAAGAACGCGGCGTGCCGAAGGCCATCATATCCGCCTATTTGTGTTTCTTTCCAGTCCTTGTGGGTATGGTGAAAGGACTGCGGGCACCACAGCCTGCGCAACTGGATCTGCTGCGGACCTATAACGCCACCGGCTTGCAAAGCTTTCTGCGCCTGCGCCTGCCTGCCTCTGTGCCCTATCTGTTTACCTCGCTGAAAGTGGGCATCGCCGCTGCGCTGGTCGGCACCATCGTGGGCGAATTGCCGACGGGCGCGATTTCGGGCCTTGGCGCGCGTATCCTGATTGGAGATCAGTTCGGCGCGCCTTTGGCCATTTGGTCGGCCCTGTTTGCGGCGGCGGTTCTGGCCGGGGCCTTGGTGACTCTGCTTGATCTGATCCAGCGCATCACCCTGAAACGCATGGGGATGGCGACATGAGTTGGCTGATCCTTGCACTGTTGGTCTGGCTGGGTGGATGGGCGCTGAACATATGGCTGTCACGTTGGGACAGACTGCGCGCTGTGCGTATCGCAGTGCCTGTGATCTTTGGTGTGACTCTGCTGGTGGTTTGGGAGGCGCTGGTGCGCGGCTTTGGCATCTCGCCTGTGATCCTGCCTGCGCCGTCGGTTGTGGCACAGACATTTGCAGCGTCAACCGATCTGCTGTGGATCGACTTTCAGCAAACAGTCGTCAAGGGGGCCCTGCGTGGCTTTACCATCGGGGCCATCGCCGCGTTCGTTGCGGCTGTGCTGATCGACCGGTCAAAGTTCCTGACGCGGGGCTTGCTGCCCATTGGCAATTTCGTCGCGGCGCTGCCTATCGTCGGAATCGCGCCCATCATGGTGAACTGGTTTGGCTTTGACTGGCAGTCCAAGGCGGCGGTGGTTGTCGTCATGGTCTTCTTTCCGATCCTTGTGAACACAGTGCAGGGCCTGAACGAAGCATCGGCCATGCAGCGCGATCTGATGCGCACCTATGCGGCGAACTATTGGCAGACGCTGTTTCGATTGCGCCTGCCTGCGGCCATGCCGTTCGTCTTCAACGGTTTGAAAGTCGCCACGACGCTGGCGCTCATCGGGGCCATCGTTGCCGAATATTTCGGCTCGCCCACACGCGGCATGGGATTTCGCATCTCAACCGGCGTCGGCAGCTTGAGCATTGACCTCGTCTGGGCTGAAATCGCCGTCGCAGCTATCGCCGGTACGGCGCTTTATGGCATCGTGGCCTGGATCGAAAAGCGGGTGACCTTCTGGCACCCGTCACAACGCAGATAACAAAACCAACCTCGGAGGGTATCATGAAGATCAAAGCAACTCTGGCAGCGCTGTCGCTGACCGCCACAAGCGCGTGGGCGGCGGATGACGTCACGCTGCAACTGAAATGGGTCACGCAAGCCCAGTTCGCCGGCTACTACGTGGCGCTCGAAAAAGGGTTCTACGACGAGGAAGACCTGAACGTCACCATCAAGCCCGGCGGCCCCGACATCGCACCCACGCAGGTGCTGGCCGGTGGCGGTGCAGACGTCACGGTGGAGTGGATGCCGGCAGCCCTTGCCGCCCGCGAAAAGGGCCTGCCCATGGTCAACATCGCGCAGCCGTTCAAATCGTCTGGCATGATGCTGACCTGCCGCAAGGATGCGGGCGTCGAAACCACTGCCGACTTCCCCGGCAAGACCCTGGGCGTCTGGTTCTTCGGCAACGAATTCCCGTTCCTGTCGTGGATGAGCCAGCTTGAGATCCCCACCGACGGCTCCGAAGCAGGCGTCGAAGTGTTGAAACAGGGCTTCAACGTCGATCCGATCCTGAACGGGCAGGCGGCGTGCGTGTCCACCATGACCTACAACGAATACTGGCAGGTCATTGACGCAGGGCTCACGCCCGAGGAGCTGACCATCTTCAAATACGAAGACAACGGGGTCGCCACGCTCGAAGACGGGCTGTATGTGCTCGAAGAGAACCTCGAAGACCCGGCGTTCGAGGACAAGATGGTCCGTTTTGTCCGCGCCTCGATGAAAGGCTGGAAATACGCCGAGGAGAACCCGGACGAAGCTGCCGAGATCGTGCTGGAATATGACGAGACCGGCGCCCAGACCGAAACGCACCAGAAGCGGATGATGGGCGAGGTGGCCAAGCTGACCGCCGGATCCAACGGCGCGCTGGACCCTGCCGATTACGAACGCACGGTGGCGTCGCTGCTGTCGGGCGGATCGGACCCGGTGATTTCCGCCGCACCGACAGGCGCGTGGACCCACCAGATCACGGACAAGGCGCTGAACTAAAACCGGTTTTCACGGCATCGGCAAAGGCCAGCCTTCGGGCTGGCCTTTTTTGGTGGCAAGGCTGGACGTGCGCGGATTTCGCCCCATTTACTTGCGGAACGAAGGAGCGCGCACCACATGACACGTATGGAAGACCTGCAACCGAACCTCGATGAACAAGAGCGCATGGACGCGCGCTACCAGGCCGCGATGGCCTCGATCAACCGGTCCAAGATGGAGCGGGAGAAAAGCGGTTACGTGGTGATGGCGGCGGCGATGAACTATGGCGAGGGTGCGCTGGGTGACGGGCTGTTCGGCAAGCTGAGCCATGCGGCGAAGCTGTTCATGATCGCATTTGCGTTTGCGCTGCCGGTGGTGCTGGTTTGGGCGTATTTGTTGTAGTCCGCGACAATTAGAAATTTGAGGAGGCTGCCATTTGCGCGGCCTTTATTGATAAAACTGATCGCGCAGTTCTCGAGCAAGATGTAGTTGCGGTAGCCTACGGGCGCGCATACTCACTGATTTCGTAGTCTGTAAGTCGCGCAGCACTGTAGACGACCAATTTCTTAATTTTTCCATCGAAGAACCGTACGAAGCGGCCATTGAGACGGATTGGTTTTTGACGATATTGACTCCATGAAAAATCGTCTTCAGCCGGCAAGCGCTCCGTATGACTGTATTCAAATCGAAACCCTCTTCCAACGTCCTTTGAAAACGCTACGCCGGTCTTTGAACTCCTGCTGAATGATGTGACTACCGCAAGTAAGCTGACAACCTCATCATCTGGTCGATCCGCTTCAATTAGTCTAAGAGCCCGCTCGTTTACTACACCAACAGGCACTCGTGTTGGGCCGCACGAGACCCCAACGTAATCGGCGGACTTGCCCACTGGGCGAAATACATCTTTGAAGGAATTGGCAGTGATGCTTCGCATCACTTCAACCTTATCCTTGTTCGTCTCTATGAAGTGATCTGCGGCCTCTACTTCATCGCGTGTTGGCTCGGATGCTCCCTTGGCAGCACCTTCTTTGAGCAAGTCATTCTGCTCTTTCAGTAGGTCAATAATCTGTTGGGTCTGACCGTCAGGTGCAGGTATCCAGTCGTCAAGCGCGCGGGTTATGAATACCGTCAGTGGTGTGCTTACAACGGCTCCAAGCGCCGCGGCAGCAATAACTTGTTTATAGGAACCCTCTTCAGAAGGTTCCAAGTAAACCTTTACTTCACTTCGCGGTGCATGTGCGTTGATTGTACCAGTTGAGTAAAAGTGGCCCAAGATAGCCACAGTTCGTGCAAAGCCGTAAAACGATGCTGCACCGTCGTACATATCCAATCTGTTTTGGTCAGCGTCCCGCCCAAAGTACGTTAGCTGAAATTTGGATATCTGGGGTTCAACGAAAGTAATTCGATCCATAGTATGCCTAAATATTCAAAATTATAGATTTACACTACAGCGTTTTGATCCAATGTTTGGATATTCAGTCAAGTCTGTCTATGGAATTCCTGCTTTCTGTTCGTGTTGAAAGCCGTGGAGGCTTCTGCAAAATGCACGAAGCTGGGGGGCGATCCAGCTTAAAACCACAACCGGGTGCCGCTACGCGCGTTTGCTGCGCAAACACTCTTTCGCGCACGCCTTGAGCCCAAAAGCCTACACAAGAAATCCGTCCGCTTAGCGGACGAATTTCTTGTGCTTGAGCCTTTTGGGTTCAAGGGCATCCGGCCCCAGCCGCCGCTTCTTATCTTCCTCGTAGTCCTCGAAATTCCCCTCGAACCATTCCACATGCGCATCCCCTTCGAACGCCAGGATATGCGTGCAAATCCGGTCCAGGAAAAACCGGTCGTGCGAAATAACAACCGCACAGCCCGCGAAATCCACCAAGGCGTCTTCTAGCGCCCGCAGCGTCTCCACGTCCAGATCGTTGGTCGGCTCGTCGAGCAGCAGCACGTTGCCGCCCTCTTTCAACAGCCGCGCCATGTGGACGCGGTTCCGCTCGCCGCCTGACAGCAGCGACACCTTCTTTTGCTGGTCGCCGCCCTTGAAGTTGAAGGACGAACAATAGGCGCGGGAATTCACCTGCGCATCGCCCAGCTCGATCACCTCGGCCCCGCCGGAAATCGCCTCCCACACCGTGTCCCCATCGGCCAGATCGTCGCGCGACTGGTCCACATAGGACAGTTGCACCGTGTCCCCCAACTCGATGGTCCCGGCGTCGGGCGTTTCCTGCCCGGTCAGCATCTTGAACAGCGTCGACTTGCCCGCGCCGTTGGGGCCGATCACGCCGACAATCGCGCCGGGGGGCAGGGAAAATTCCAGTCCCTCGACCAGCAGCTTGTCCCCCATCGCCTTGGTCAGGCCCGACACGTCGATCACCTTGGACCCAAGGCGCTGCCCGTTCGGAATGACGATCTGCGCGCGGCTCAGCTTTTCGCGCTCGGACTGTTCGGCCATCTCGTTATAGGCGTTGATCCGGGCCTTGGACTTGGCCTGCCGCGCCTTGGCCCCCTGCCGCATCCACTCCAACTCGCGCTCCAGCGTCTTCTGGCGGCTCTTGTCCTCGCGCGCTTCCTGCGCGAGTCGCTTGGCCTTCTGCTCCAGCCAGCTTGAGTAATTGCCTTCCCACGGCACACCCTTGCCGCGGTCCAGTTCAAGAATCCAGCTGGTGATGTCGTCCAGGAAATAGCGGTCGTGCGTCACGATCAGGATCGTGCCCTTGTAGTCAATGAGGTGCTGTTGCAGCCACGCGATGGTCTCGGCATCGAGGTGGTTGGTCGGCTCGTCCAAGAGCAGCATCTCGGGCGCTTCAAGCAGCAGCTTGCACAGCGCCACCCGGCGCGCCTCACCCCCCGACAGGGTCGTCACGTCCGCATCATCGGGCGGGCAGCGCAGCGCCTCCATGCTGACGTCGATCTGCGAATCCAGATCCCAAAGGTTCTCTGCATCAATCTGGTCCTGCAGCGCGGCCATCTCGTCCGCTGTCTCGTCGGAATAGTTCATGGCCAGCTCGTTGTAGCGGTCCAGAACCGCCTTCTTTTCGGCCACGCCCAACATGACGTTCTCACGCACGGTCAGGGTCGGATCCAACTGCGGCTCCTGCGGCAGATAGCCGACCTTGGCGCCCTCGGCGGCCCAGGCCTCACCGGTGAAATCCTTGTCCATGCCGGCCATTATCTTCATCAGGGTGGACTTGCCCGCGCCATTCACGCCCACAACGCCGATCTTCACGCCGGGCAGAAAGTTCAGGTGGATGTTCTCAAAGCACTTCTTGCCGCCGGGATAGGTCTTGGACACACCCGACATGTGATAGACATATTGATAGGCCGCCATGGCATTCTCCCGGAACAGATTACGCCGTTTCGTCTAGCGCTCGGCGGGGCAAAGGGCAATGCACCGCCCGCCTGCGATATGTCATTTGGTGAAGTGACCCGAAACGTGGTAGCGGAAGGCAGCGAAACTGACGGAAGTGCCCGACATGCGGCGGTTTATCCTGCTTGCGGCCTGCTTCATCCTCGGCGGATGTGCGGTCGGTATCAGCCTTGCACCGCCGCCGAACCTATACCGGACCGGCGCCAACTATCCCGACGACCTCGTGCCCGAAGTCTGGCGCACGGCAGAGCCCAAGATTTTCTACATGACCGACCGCGCCCCCGACGGGCGCAGCTACGGCGCAAGCCGGTCGGATTCGATGGCGTTCGGGGCGGCCACGGTCAAATTCGGGCGTGATCTGGGCTGGGAAGAGTTGCTGGAGCGCACGCGCGCAGATTCCGACCAACGCGTGTCGAGCCTGTGGGTCCCCGATTTCGAGGAGGTGGTGCGGTTCGAGACGACACCGCTGCCCTATGCGCGCGACGACGGGCGGCTCACGCACCTGCAGGACGCGCTCGATGTCTACAATGCACAGGCCGCGCGCTTTCAGGCGGTCATCGCGAATGAGATCAGGCAGACCGGCAACCGCAGCCTTCTGATCTATATTCACGGCTTCAACAGCGAATTCGAGGACAGCCTGACGACACTGGCCAACATGTGGCACTTTTCTGGGCGAGAATCCGTGCCCATCTCGTTCACATGGCCTGCGGGCAACGGCTTCGGTCCGCTGGGGTATTTCCGCGACAGGGATGCGGGCGTGTTTTCGGTCCACCACACCAAGGAATTCCTGCGTATGCTGGCCGCCATGCCAGAGGTGGACAGCATCGACATCATCGCGCACTCGCGCGGCACCGATGTCGTGACAACCGCCCTGCGCGAGCTGATGATCGAGGCACGCGGCGCGGGCATCCACCCCAAGCTGATGCTGAAAACCGGCACCCTGATCATGGCGGCCCCCGACCTCGACGTGGGCATCGTCCGGCAACGGCTGCAGGCAGAGCGGTTCTCGGAATCCTTCGAACAGATCAACCTCTACATCAATCCCGGCGACACGGCGCTGCGTATCTCGGCGCTGCTTACACGCTCCACGCGCCTCGGCGCGCTCCGGAACGAGGATTTCGAGGATGGCGAGCTTGAATTGCTGCGCAATGAGGGGCTTGTGCATTTCATCCGGGTTGAAAACGTGCGCGGCGGCTTCGGCCACGCCTACTTCCGGGACAACCCGGCTGTGCTGTCGGACGTGGTGCTGGCGCTGCGCACGCGCGCCTTTCCGGGAGGCACGCTCCGCCCGCTGGATCAGGACGAAAGCGGTGTCTGGGTGCTGCACCCGAACTACCCGCTGGAACGTTTGCCGGATCTGCTCAGCATCGAAGCCCGCACCGCCCGTCGCGAAGAAAGATGAGCGATCTGCACGACATGATGGCGCGCTGGGCGCAGCCTGGCGTCGTGGACTGGATCGGCGCGCGGCCCGCGCGGGCGGCGGACATCCAGGTACTGGACCGGGCCGACATCACCGATGCCGGAGTCGATCGCGACCGGGGCCGGGCGGGCAAACGGGCGGTCACGCTGATGCAGGCCGAACATGTACCGGTCATCGCCGCCTGTCTGGGCCGCGACGCTCTCGATCCGGCGACGTTCCGGCGCAACATCCTCGTGCGGAGGCTGAACCTGAACGGTCTCAAGGGGCGCGAGGTGCAGGTAGGCACCGCCATCCTGCGCTTTACCACCATCTGCGCGCCGTGCAGCCTGATGGAGCGGCTCTTGGGCCACGGCGCCTATGCGGCGATGCGCGGTCACGGCGGCTGGTGCGCCGAGGTGGTGAGGCCCGGCAGCATCGCACTTGGCGACCAGGTGCGACCGATTGATTGACAACACGCGCGCTTTGGCGTCCGTTCACGCGGTTTCGACACTTTGGACCCACACGTGACGCACGCTCCCTTTCCCATGGCCCGCCCGGGCCAGACCATCGGCCTTCTGGGCGGCTCTTTCGACCCGGCCCATGACGGGCACGCGCATATCACGCGCGAGGCGATGAAGCGGTTCGGCCTCACCCGAGTGTGGTGGCTCGTGTCGCCCGGCAACCCGCTCAAGGCCAAAGGGCCCGCGCCGCTCGGGCGCCGCATGGCGCGGGCAAGGCAGGTCATGCAGCACCCGCGTGTCACCGTCACGGATATCGAGGCGCGGCTTGGCACGCGGTACACCGCCCAGACCATCGCCGCGCTTCAGGCCCGGTATCCGGGCGTGCGCTTTGTCTGGCTGATGGGCGCCGACAACCTGGCGCAGTTCCACCACTGGCAGGACTGGATGTGGATCATGGAAAACGTGCCGGTGGGTGTGCTGGCCCGCCCCGGCGACCGCATCTCGGCCCGGATGAGCCCGGCGGCAAGGCTCTATCGGCACCACCGCATTTCCGCACGTGCCAGCCAGCTTCTGGGCCGCTCGGATGCACCGGCATGGTGTTTTGTGAACGTCGCGATGACGGCGCAATCCTCGACCGAAATCCGGGCGCGAGGCGGCTGGGCCACGTCTTCGGATTTGTGATCCAAATCCGCTTGTTTGACGGGCAAAGCTGGGCTTACATGCCGACATGCTGCGCAGATTTTCGAGACGTTGTTTTTTAGCTGCCCTGGCCGGAACAACGGCCACAACCGCTCTTGCCGCGCCACCGACAGCGTCGCTGCGACCCAGTGCGCGAGGCGGCGATCATTTCAAAAAGGCCATCGCCGATCCGCAGGCCATCATCACCGACGCGCGCCTTGGGGGGCGCGTCTGTTACGCTGTGGCCGATGCCCGCACCGGCACCAAGCTCGAAGGGGAAAACGCCAAGATCGGCACGCCCCCCGCATCTGTGGCCAAGGCGATCACTGCGCTCTATGCCCTGTCCGTTCTCGGGGCGACGCACCGGTTCACGACGCGGGTCGTGGCAACGGGTGGCGTGTCGGGCGGCGTGGTGCAGGGCGATCTGGTCTTGGTTGGGGGTGGGGATCCGACGCTCGACACAAATGCGCTGGCCGCCCTTGCCGCGGCATTGAAGGCCAAGGGCATCCGCGAGGTGCGGGGCGATTTCAAAGTGGCAGACGGGATGTTTCCCCAGGTCCCCACGATCGACACGGGCCAGCCCGATCACGTGGGCTACAGCCCTGCGCTGTCGGGCATCGCGCTCAACTTCAACCGGGTGCATTTCGAATGGCGGCGGCAGGGCGGGCAATACGCCGTGTCTATGGACGCGCGGTCCGACCGCTACCGCCCGGATGTGGCCATGGCGCGCATGGCGGTGAGCGAGCGGCGCGCGCCCGTCTACACCTATGCTGACGGGGGGCGCACCGACAATTGGACGGTTGCGCGCGGCGCGCTGGGCAACGGCGGTGCCCGCTGGTTGCCGGTGCGCAAGCCCGCGCTTTATGCTGGCGACGTCTTCCAGACCCTCGCCCGGTCACAGGGCATGGTGCTGAAGAACCCGCAGGTGGTCAGCCGGACGCCCCAAGGCACCACGCTCGCCAGCCATCAAAGCGGCGACCTGCGCACCATCCTGCGCGACATGCTGCGCTTTTCCACCAACATCACGGCCGAGATGGTCGGTATGGCCGCCACCGTCAAACGCAGCGGGCGGCCCGCATCCTTGCGCGCCTCCGCGACCGAGATGAACCGCTGGGCGCGGGCGGCGTTGGGCACGTCCAGCATGCGGCTGGTCGATCACTCGGGCCTTGGCGACGCCAGCAAAATGACAGCCGACGACATGGTGCTTGCCCTCGTCCGCGCGCGGCAGAACAACGTGCTGCGCCCGATCCTGAAACCCATCCCCATGCTCGATGCACAGCGCCGCGCGATCCGGAACCACCCGGTCGAGGTGCATGCCAAGACGGGCACGCTCAATTTCGTGTCGGGGCTTGCAGGCTACATGACGGCGCGGGACGGCACCGAAATGGCCTTTGCCATCTTCGCTGCGGACGAGGCGACACGCGCCGGGATTACACGGGCCAACCGCGAACGCCCGCAAGGCGCGCGCAGCTGGAACCGGCGGGCGAAGGTGATGCAGCAGAAGCTGATTGAACGTTGGGGTGCAGTTTACGGCAGCTAGGGATTTCGACGCAGCACGCTGCGCCGACCCGCTGGGGGGCCAGCCCCCCAGACCCCCCGCCGTACTTTCAAAGAGAAGAAGGGCTGATCAGGCCGCGTTTTTCATCCGGTTCACGTCGATGACATCTGCCGTCGCCTGCGCCGTGGCCGCCGACAGGGTCCACCCCAGATGCCCATGCCCGGTGTTGTAATAGACCCCCGGTTTCTTGCCCGGCCCCACCTTGGGCATCATCGACGGCAGCATAGGGCGCAAGCCCGCCCAGGGCACGCAATGCTCCGTCGACACGTCCGGAAAGAACGCCTCACACCACTCTCGCAGGGGCCTGATCCGGTCGTCGCGGATATCCAGATTGTAGCCATTGAACTCCGCCGTCCCCGCAATGCGGAACCGCTTGCGGCCTAGGCGCGAGGTCACGATCTTGGCCTCGTCATCCAGCAGGCTCACCCAGGGCGCCGCCGCCTGGCTTTCCACGTCATCCAGGTTCACGGTGATCGAATAGCCTTTGACGGGGTAGATGTTCACGCGGTCGCCCAGCTCAGACGCAATGGCGCGGCTGCCGACCCCGGCACAAACCACGATGCCATCGAAATCCTGCGCCTCTGGCACACCCGCATCGTCCCAGGCGAGACGCACGCCCGCTCCGGTATGCACAACCTCGGTCACCTTGCACTTGTAGTGGAACGCCACGCCCATCTTCTCGCACCCCGCGCTGAGCGCACGGGTGTAGCGGTGGATGTCGCCGGTAAAATCGCTTTCTGTATAGAAGCCACCAATCGTGTCCGCTTGCAACGCAGGTTCGATCCGATGCACCTCGTCCGCCGACACCTCGCGCCGCTCCAGCCCCGCCTTTTCCAGCAGCGCGTTTACCCGCCGGGCGTGGTCGAACTCGGACGGCTTGCGGTAGACATGCAGAATGCCCCGCTGCTCCATGTCGAAATCGGCGCCCACTTCCTTGGCAAACGCCAGCAAATGCTCGCGCGCAGCAATGGCCAGCCGCGCCGTCTCCACGGTGTTGCGCGCGTAATCGGGAATGTTGCCCATGAACTCGGCCATCCACGACAGCTTGTGCCAGCTTGGGGTCGGGTTCACCAACAGGGGCGCGTCGGATTTCATCATCCATTTCAACCCCTTGAAGATCGTGCCCCAGCGCGTCCACACCTCTGCATTGCTGGCCGACAACTGCCCGCCATTGGCAAAGGATGTCTCCATCGCAGCATAGCGGTTGCGGTCGAACACGCTCACGTCGTAGCCCCGGCGGGCCAGCGCATAGGCAGTTGTAATTCCGGTAATCCCGGCGCCGATCACGGCAATATGGGTCATGTTGGGGTCCCTCCCAAGCTCACGGCGATGGCACGGACGCAGGAACCGGCACCATGCCGACCCACATCCCCATCTGTCGCGAGACCTGAGAGCTTGACGGCGAGCACGCATGACGTGCCGGGCGGGCCGCTTTCTCCTTCGGTGGGCCGGATGCCATGGGGTCCGACCACTCTCCAGATCGTCACATTTACCGTCCTGAGTGGCCTCAGGTTGGGCGCGGCCGGCACGGTTCTGGTGCCTGAGAGTTTCCGGGGCGTTGCTCCTTCGGCGGCAGCGAATGCTGCGCTCTCCCATGTCGGCCTCTGCGACTGGGTTTCGTATAGGAAACTCAAATGAGTCGCGCAAAGGGTTTTACGCGCACATCGCCTGACATCGGCGCGACGGCGCACAGATGCCCAAAGCGCAGGCGTCAGGCCCCGGCCAGAGCCAGCGGTTCGGTCTTGCCACTCACCTCAAGGTCCCACACCGCATGCCACGCCTCGTCCGTCCGCGTCACAACCAACGTATTGCGTTCCGCCACATAGCGGCCCGCCTGACCGGGCAGCGGGTGGATGGTGATCGGCGCGCCCTCCAGCGGATCCTCACCCAGGGCGGCCAGCGATCCCAGCACCTTGGCCCAGGCCAGGGGCGGCGGGCGGTGCGCAACACCGGATGCGATCAACTGGTGCAAGGTGCAGTGCTCACCCAGCGGCATCGTCGCGCGGCCCGCCAGGTGAATCTCCCCCGACAGGGCCGTCACATGCGCGCCTGTGTCCGCCGCGATATCGGTCAGCAGCTGCAGCATCCGCCGCCATTCCTTGCGATGGGCGCGGCTCTGCCACTGGTCGCGCAGGTCATCCTCGTATTCCTGCATCTTGGGCGTGACGACCATGGCTGTCTCCAGCACCGACAGGCGCGGCCCCAACAAGGGGACAGAGGACACGAACAGGATCTGCCGCGTGGGCGGCAAGGCGGCAACCGCCTCCATCATGGACCAGCCCACATCGCCCATCACCTGCCGCCGCGTCCGCTCGGCCCGCAAATCCGGAGCCACGATGCGCACATCGGGCAGGTCGATCCACCACCCCAGGCTCAGGCCGGTCCTGTCGTGAAACCGCCCCGGCATGTCATCCAGGGTACAGCCATGCTGAAAGATCAGTGTCGCCTCGCGCGCGACCTCGTAAAGGGTCTGGCCCACGGGCGAATAGGTGCGCGACCGGGGCAGTGACCCCCAACCGTCGCAGATGTCGTGGTCATCCCACTGGCACAGCGATGGGACGGATGCGGCCAGTTCCATGAAGGCCGGACAGCTTGCAAAAAACGTCATGTAGCGTTCGAAAAACCCGCGCCGCAGATGCGCCCGCAGGTCGCGCAAATCTGCGCGCTCGGGATCTTTCGGCACGCGGTCCGGCCAATCCTCGCTCAGCGGATGGCCCAGCGTCACCTCGTCGGCATAAATCTGATCGCCGCCATGCAAAAGCAGGTGAAAAGGCCGCGCATTATGATCGTCGCGCAGGCGCGCCCACATGGCGTTGCGTTCGTTCGGGTCACGGTCCAGATCGCCGTTTTCCTCGCCGTTGCAGGACGCGAACGCGATGTTCAGATCGCCGTCATAGCCGGTGCGGATGGTGTGGCTTTGCCCGAGCGCCCGATATGTGATCGGCGCACGTGTATGTGCCGCAAATCGCGCCCGCAGCACGCGCCAGCCCACATCCGCAGCAATTTCGGCAAAGGGGTAATGCCCCTCTGCGCACACCAGCGGCTCGGGCGTGTCAATGCCACGTGTAAAGACAAGCGCGCTCAGATGCATTTGCCCGTCGCGTGCGTCGTCCAGAAACAGGATCGGACCCAGCAGGGCGCCGCCGTCGTCCAGAGCGGTCGCGTCCGTGCGGAAGGTGTCTTCGGCCATTGGGGTCAGAATCCCGAAATGCGCACGCTGCGCGTTGCTGTCGAAATGCTGAACATGATACGCGGGCGCGGCTTTGCAAGTGCGCCTGGCCGCGCCCGCTGGTTTCCGCGATCAGGTCGCGTGCTGGATGATATTGCCCTGCAGGTTGTAGACCGCGTAGGCCATGTTCATGCCCGGCATGTTAACCCATCCGTCGCTGCCCGGAATGACGTTGAAGGTGACCTGCCGGTTGCCGCCCGATCTGCGATGGGTGAACCAGGGAGCGTTGTCCTTTACGCCGCCATTGAAGCGAAACGGGGTCGATGCACCGTTTGCGCAGACGGCAAAGCGGAAATACTGCAGCCAGGCGACATAGAAACGCTCGTCACCGTTCTGGTCGCTGAACTCCATTTCAATGTCGATCTCGTCGGTCGTGTTGAGAATGTTTTTCATGGCATAGGCCGTCTCGACCTCGACCGACACGACCTTTTTGATGGTGCCCTTGATTGTCCCGGTGATCGTCAGCGACGTTTCTTCCGTGGTCGAGACGGTGTGCGTCTTGCCGTAGGTGAATTTGGTCGCGGCGCTTGTCGTCCACCAGACAGGTTGCAGATAGGTCTGTACGACCGATTGCAGGTTGTCGGGCAGCCCGGCCTCGTTGTCGTAGATGTTGCCGTAGACGTTGTTCAGGCCCTGCGCCAGCGTGGCATCGCCATAGTTGGTGCGCATGATGAAATTGTCATAGATCGTCGCATCGCGGGAATATTCGACCGCGTTTGACGCATAGTCGACGCTTTTTGCGTTGTCGAAGGTGGTGGGGGGCGTGAGTGGTGTGCCAGTATAAGTCATAGTGCCTGATCGTACCTTTGTTGGTGTCATATTGTGGGGCAGCTGTTTTTATATATTTCTGCCCTACGAAACCGTATGCACACGTGAAACGTGTAGCAACCAAAAGTTGCATGCTGATCTGATTTAAGGAGGTCTAAGCGACATAGTGGCCCGGATGCACCCTGCCGCACTACGCCAAAGAACGTTCAGCACGCCAAAGCATTCTGCATACGCATACGTACAGTCGCCGTTGGACCTAGTCAGACGCCGTTAGAGCGTCAAATGCCGTGCTCGCGCACCCCGTTCGATGGCCGCAGCGTGTAGGCGGTCGATGTTCAGCTCGTACCGGATTTCCTCCAGCAGCCGCAGCTCGGCCTCTTCCAGCGTCCCGTCGGCAGCGGCCACGTCGCAGGCCAGCGCATAGGCCGTCTCGAACAGCCGCTCTGGCAGCGCCTCGCGCACCAGGCCAAAGAGCGCGTCAAGCCCGTCTTCCTGCTCGAAAAGGTCAAAGACCATCTGCGCGATCCGGTTCAGCCGGTCGAGGTCGTAGCCCGCAAAGACGGGCAGATTGTTCACGGCCGAGTTGATCTTGACCAGCTCGGCGGTGCGGATGTCCTCGTCCGATGCGGACACGGCGATCATCATTGCGACCAGCGCGTCCTGTGCGGTCATGGAAAGGGTCGTGTCGGCCATGGTGGCGTATCCTTGTGCGGTGCTTACTCCCTCAATATTGACGGCTGGGGCGGCCCGCAATAGGTAGCGCCGGGATTGTCCCTGCGGGGACATGTCACAAGGGCCGCGCATCGGGCGTGGTCCCCACATGGGATCAATAAGCATGTCGAGTTTCCGTGACGCCGCGATGAGCAGCAAAGCCTGGCCGTTCGAAGAGGCGCGCCGGTTGCTCAAACGCTACGAAAAGGCGCCGCCGGAAAAGGGGTATGTGTTGTTCGAGACGGGCTATGGCCCCTCGGGCCTGCCCCATATCGGCACCTTCGGAGAGGTCGCGCGCACCACCATGGTACGCCGCGCCTTCGAGGCGATCTCGGACATCCCGACGAAGCTGATCTGCTTTTCCGATGACCTTGACGGGATGCGCAAGGTGCCCGGCAACGTGCCGAACCCCGAGCGGTTGCAGGAATATCTGCAAATGCCGCTGACCTCCGTGCCCGACCCGTTCGAGACGCACGAAAGCTTTGGGCATCACAACAATGCCATGCTGCGCCGGTTCCTGGATACGTTCGGATTCGAATACGAATTCATTTCGGCCCGCGAGTTTTACCAGACCGGCCAGTTCGACGAGATCCTGCTGCGCTGTGCGGAGAAATACGATGATCTGATGAAGATCATGCTGAAATCCCTGCGCGAGGAACGCCAGCAGACATACTCGATCTTCCTGCCGATCCATCCCGACACGGGCCGGGTTATGTATGTGCCGATGAAGCATGTGGATGCGGCGAATGGCACCGTCACCTTTGACGATCCGGACGATGGCGAGATGACCTTGCCCGTGACCGGCGGCAACGTGAAGCTGCAGTGGAAGCCCGACTTTGGCGCGCGCTGGGCCGCACTTGGCGTGGACTTTGAAATGTACGGCAAGGAGCATGCCACCAACGAAAAGATCTATGATGCGATCTGCCGGACGTTGGGCGCGCAGCCGCCGAACCACTTTAGTTACGAGCTTTTCCTCGACGATCAGGGGCAGAAGATTTCCAAGTCGTCGGGCAACGGGGTCAGCATCGACGAGTGGTTGACCTATGCCAGCACCGAGTCGCTGTCCTATTTCATGTATCAAAAGCCCAAGACGGCGAAGCGGATGTTCTTTGACGTCATCCCCAAGGCGGTGGACGAGTACCACCAGCAACTGCGCGCCTATGTGGGGCAGGACGACAAGGCGAAGGCGACCAATCCTGTGTGGCACATTCATTCGGGTGACGTTCCGGAAAGCGATATGGTCGTGCCGTTTGCGATGCTGCTGAACCTCGCGTCGGTCAGTCAGGCGGAGGACAAGGGCAAGCTGTGGGGGTTCATCCAGCGTTATGCGCCCGAGACCGGGCCCGAGACTCATCCGGGCATGGACAAGGCCGTGGGGCACGCGGTGCGCTACTACAATGACTTTGTGAAACCGGCGAAGACATACCGGCTGCCGACGGACGCCGAGCGTGAGGCGTTGGAGGTGCTGAAGGCGGAACTTGAAACCTACGACGGGGCGCTTGAGGACGAGGCGTTGCAGTCGATTGTCTATGCTGTCGGGCGCGAGCGGTTTGATCCGCTGCGGGGCTGGTTCACGGCGCTTTATGAGGTGCTTTTGGGTGCCTCTCAGGGCCCGCGTTTTGGGGGCTTTATTGCGCTGTATGGCGTGCCGGAAACCATTGCGTTGATCGACGCGGCCTTGGCCAGTGAATTGGTCGGAGAGGGCGTGCATTAGGGGCCTGTCCCCGCGGGGACGGGATTTGTCCCCGCGGGGACAAGCTGTTCGGTCATGTCATTGGATTTTAAGTGGTTTGTGAAAGCCATCGCAGATCAAGGGCTTGGCCATCGCACGGCTGTGTCACTGAAAATTAACCACGTGAAACGCATGCTGCTGCCCGAGAGCGGGCGGCATTGGTTTTTGCGCTGATCTGCACGGTTTTCTAACGGTGAATACGCCCGGATGCGGTGGCGTATGACAATGCTGGTCCTCGGCTCGCAGCTCTGCAACACTGGGCGGACTGCATTGCAAGAACGGACGCCCCTATGATCCGCCACATCTCACCCTCTGCCATCTACATGGGCCTCCTGGCGGCCTTCGTCGGCTATTCGGCATCCTTTGCCATCGTGCTGGCCGGGCTGACATCCATGGGCGCGACGGAGGCGCAGGCGGCGACGGGCCTGTTCTTTGCCACGCTGGGCATGGGCGTGGGCAGCATCTGGTTGCCTGCGGTCACCCGCATTCCGGCGGCGGTGGCCTGGTCCACGCCGGGCGCTGCATTTCTGGCTGCCACTGCGGCCTTGCCCGGCGGGTTCGGGGAAGCGGTGGGCGCAATGATCTGCTGTGCAGTGCTGATCATCCTGACGGGGCTGGTGCCCGCGCTGGGGCGCGTCGTGGCGGCGATCCCCAAGCCGATTGCCAACGCGCTGCTTGCTGGCGTGCTGTTCAACCTGTGTCTGTCCCCGGCGCTGGCGCTGGGCACCATTCCGCTGCTGGTTTTGCCTGTCATGGCCGCCTGGTTGGTCGGGTTAATCTGGAACAGGTTGGCGGCGATGCCGTTTGCGGTTCTGGCCTTTGCCCTCGTCTTGGTCTTTGGCGTGGACATGCCTGCCGCCGGAGTGGCCACGGACATGGCATGGTTACCGGATTTCAGCCCCGTGACGCCGGTGTTCACGCTCCAATCCGCCATCTCGATCGCCTTGCCGCTGTATCTGCTGACAATGGCAGGACAGAATATTCCCGGTTTCGCGGTGCTGGAGTTGAACGGGTACACCGTCGAGCGCCGTCCGCTGATCCGCAACACGGGGATCGTCAGCCTGGGGATTGCGGCGTTTGGATCGGTGCCGGTGAACATGTCGGCGATTACGGCGGCCATGATGGCGGGCGAGGATGCCGGGCGCGACCCTGCGGCGCGCTATTGGGCGGCGATCACGTCCGGTGTCGCCTATGTCGGGCTGGCCTTGGCCGCGGCGGTTGTTGCGACGCTTGCGGGCCTTGCGCCGGTGGCGTTGATCACGGCGGTGGCCGGTCTGGCGCTGACCCCGCCTTTGTCGGATCCACTGCTGCGGCATTTGGGGAGCCTGCGCAACTGGAAGCGCCTGCGCTGACCTTCCTGATCGCGGCAAGCGGGATGGAGTTGTTCGGTGTCAGCGGTGCGTTTTGGGGCGTGGTTGTGGGCAGCACCGTTTGGGTGGCCAAGGGTTTGGCCCGGTAGCGCCGGATTTCAAGCGAATCGGCGCCGGTGTTGCCGGCGGAGCCACGTGGCATTGTTGACCAAATGCGGACAGTCAGCGCCGTGTGGGACCATTAAACCTGTCCCGTCTTTGCAGGGATTTCCGGGCACTTGTCCTGCGATGCGCGCGTTCCACCAGATGCGCGAGCAGTTTTGCGTCGAAAAGCGTGATCATGGTGCGCATTTGTTTGGAAATGTGGGGCGTCCGCCCAATTGAGACTGTTTGGCGGTGTCGGTGAATTCTTGCCGATAGGTTAAAAATGGCCCATGATTTCTTGTGAAGGTTGTACCCGCCCGTGACAGTTTTCCCATACGACCCAGCACTGTTCCATTCAACCTGATCACTTTTCCCAAGTGCGGCGAAGGAATTTGCAATGCCTGTGTTCCTGGAAATCGAAGAAGATGACATCACCGATGGTGCGTTCTGGGCGTCGCTGGTCATTGACGCGGACAGCACCATCGACGTGTCCGATTTGGATGACGAGATCAATGTCATCCTGACGGCCAATTCAATCACCTTTGAAAACACCGATACGGGGGTCGTGACGACCTATGACGACGCTTTTCTGGCCGGGGGGTCATTCAGCGAAATCGTGGAGTTTGTCGGCAACGACGGCAACAGCAATGTCAGCGGTTCGGTCGGCCTGAATTCTGACGGGTATGAGGGTGGCGACGGTAACGACACCTTTGTCGACGATGGCGCGCTGGGTGGTGCGTTGATTGGGGGTGAAGGCGACGACACGCTGGTTGGTGGTGTCGGCAGCAACAACATTGATGGCGGCGACGGCGAGGACCTGCTGTTTGCCGGGTCCGATGGCAACAATCTGAGCGGGGGTGACGGCGACGACACCCTGTTTGCCCAGGATGGCGCTGGCGTTCTGGATGGTGGCGATGGCGATGATGACATCTTTGCCGGTCTGAACACCAACTTCGTGCAGGGGGGCGATGGCACCGATGGCTTGACCCTGCCTGCCGGATCGACCTTTACCCCGTTTTTTCCCGGATCGACCGGGGGCACGGCGGTGCTGCCCAACGGGACCAGCTTTACCTATCTGAACATCGAAAATGTTGCTGTGGCGTGTTTTACCGAGGGCACGCTGATCCGGACGCCGACGGGCGATGTGCCCATCGAACGGTTGGAGGTGGGCGATCAGGTCACCACCCTGGACCGGGGCGCGCAGCCCGTTCGGTGGATGGGCATCAGTGTCGTTGATGGGCGCGGTGCTCACGCCCCCATTCGCTTTGCGCCCGGCACGATTGGCAATAGTCGACCCCTTTCCCTGTCGCCGCAGCACCGGGTGTTGCTGTCGGGCTGGAAATGCGAGTTGCTGTATGGCGCGCCGGAGGTTCTGTGCGCCGCCAAGCAGTTGTGCGACGGGGACCGCATTGCGCGCGCGCCCTGTGACCGCGTCACCTATTACCACATGATGTTCGAGCGCCACGAGATCGTGTGGGCCGATGGTGCGCGGACCGAGAGCTTTTTTGTGGGCGATCATATCAGCGATGCGGACATGGGCCCTTATGCCGAGCTGGTCGCGTTGTTTCCCGAGCTTGCTGCGGGCGGAGAGGCCGCGATGCGCACGGCGCGGCCCTGTCTGAAGTTCTTTGAGGCGCAGGCGCTGATCTAGCGAATATTGCCGGGGCGCGCGCTTGGCCTACCTTTGACGCAGTCAGGGGAGATGTCAGATGCGCAAGTGGATCATTGGGGCCGTGATGGCTGTGGGTTTGGCCGGTGCCGTGCAGGCACAGGGGACCGAGATCGAGGGTGTCATTTCACGCCAGATCGAAGCCTTCAAGGTCGATGATTTCGCGCAGGCGTTTACCTATGCAGCGCCCTCCATTCAGGGGATGTTCCGCACGCCAGAGAACTTTGGCCGCATGGTGACACAGGGTTATCCGATGGTGTGGCGCCCGGCGGACGTCACCTATCTGGATCTGCGGGAAGAGGCGGGGCGCTATATGCAGGTGGTCCGTATCGAGGATACGCAGGGAACGGTACATTTTCTGGGCTATTCGATGATCGAGACCGGCGAGGGCTGGAAGATCAGCGGTGTGCAGGTGCTGGAGGCGCCTGGTTTGAGCGCCTAGGCGTTGCTTGCGATCCGGAGCGCTGTTTGAAGCTGCGGGTCGCGGCCTTGTTGCAGGTCACTGACGGTCAATTCGATAGCCGTGTCGGGCTGTAGGTCGCCCGCGCCGATCATGTGTGCTGCGATCTCTGGTTCTGTCGTGCTGTCAGGGCGCCCTGTTTTCCAATCGTGCCACGCGGTGGAGTAGCGCAGTTTGGCGCCCGTGTCGGGCAGGTCGATGGTGTCCCCTTCGGCATGAAAATCTGTGGTGTCGCCCATTTCTTCCCCGATGATGTGCAGCCGGTCGCCGAGCCGGTGCCGGAGCAGGGCGACGAAGACGATGGCCGCGGAGAAGGTGAACTTGTTTACCAGTGCGATGCAGCAGGGGCCGTGCCAGTCGGTCGAGAGTGCGTCGAGGAGTGGCAGGGTTTTCAGGAAGTCGCCGCCGGGGTTGCCGCGCAGGTCAAGGATGATGGGGACCTCTGTGGCGCTTCGGATGCGGTCTGCTGCTTGGGCGATTTGGGCTTCGAGGGACGGTGATTGATTTGGGCCGAAATTTGGCAGAGCGATCACCTGTGGCGGTGTCGCGCGGAGCTGGAGCGTGCCGGTTTCGGAGATCGGGTAGAGAGGGGCGGCTTCTGTCAGCGTATGGGGTGCATAGTGCGCTGCGGTTGTGTTGCCGTCCGCATCGGTGAGGTCGTAGGTGATGCCGCCCGCTATGTTCACGCCAAGCTGTGCGAGTGCGGCGGGCCAGACCAGCGTGATGGGGCCGATGACCCTTTGGCGCTGCGCGGTTCCGCCGAGGTAGGGGCGGGCGCGGTCGAACACTTCGGCAACGGGGGTGCCGTTGATGGCTGAAAGTCGGTACGTTTTGCCTTCTTTTGAGGCCGCAAGTTCGGATCCGACGGAGACGATGCGCAGCGGAAAGACGCGGATCGCCGGGTTTGGGATGATGCGGGTGTGGCCGTTTCCGGCAAGGGCGACGCAGCGCATGGCCGACAGGATGAACCCGTCCGGGTCGGTCTGATCGTGAAGCGCGGTTAGGGCGTCACTCAGTTCGGCGGCGTCAACGCGGCCAAAGGACGGGTCGCGGGTGAGGCAGATGTCCTCGATGATGTCGATATCTGCCTGTGCGTCCATGTGCGCAGCTTGCCACGCTATTCGGCGGCCTGCACCCCCGGTTTTGGTTCGGTGTCGTGACCTTCGTGCAGGGGCCGCAGGCCGGTGATCAGCCGCGCGCCCTTGGAGAAGGTGAGGTAGGACCAGAACCAGTTCATGGCGACGAAGACCGGATTGCGCACGCCGATCAGGAAGTAGATATGCGCAATACCCCAGAGCCACCACGCGATGAAGCCCGAGAGGTGAAAGCGCCCGAAGTCGATGACGGCGGCATGCCGTCCGATGGTGGCAAGGTTGCCGGCGTGGCGGTAGCGGAAGGGGGTGTCGTGCGTTTTGCCTGCCGTGAGAGCCGCGATGCGCTTGCCCAAGTATTTGCCGCCCTGTTTGGCAGCAGGTGCGATGCCCGGCACGTCCAGCCCATCTTTCCAAGGCACTTGGGCGGCGTCGCCGATCACGTAGATATTCGGGCTGTCCGGCACGCTGAGGTCGGGGTTCACGGGCACACGGCCCGTGCGGTCGGTCGCAGTGTCAAGCCAGCGGCCCACATTCTTGACCGCAACACCTGCGCCCCAGACCTTGGTTGCGGAGGGGATGAACTGGTTGGGCAATTGCACGCCCTGTTCGGTGATATCTTGCACGCGGGTGTCGACCATGACCTCGACTCCCAGTTTTTCGAGCGAGGCTTGTGCCTTGGCCGACAGCTTTTCCGGGAAGGCGCGCAGGACCCGGTCGCTGGCTTCGATCAGGATCACGCGGGCGTCGCGCGAGTTGATGCGGTGGAAATCGGCGGCGAGCGCATGGTTGGCGAGTTCGGCAATGGCGCCCGCCATCTCGACCCCGGTGGGCCCGCCGCCGACCACGACAAAGGTCAGTTGGCGGCGCTGTTCGGCGTCTGAGTTCGAGATTTCGGCCCGTTCGAAGGCCATGAGCACCTGTTTGCGGATCTCGGTCGCGTCGATGATGCGCTTGAGCCCCGGCGCGTGCTGTTCCCAGTCGTCGCGTCCGAAATAGGAGTGGTGCGCGCCCGAGGCGACGATCAAATGATCGTAGGGAAATGCCCCTTCGTCGGTGATCACCTGTTGCGCGACCTTGTCCACGTCGCGCACTTCGGTCAGGGCGACCGACACGTTTTTCTGGCCCGAGAAGATACCCCTGATGGGCCAGGCGACGTCGGCGGGCGACAGATCTGCGGTGGCGACCTGATAAAGCAGCGGCTGGAACAGGTGGTAGTTGCGGCGGTCGATGATCTTGATATCGACGGGCGCGTTTTTCAACGCGCGGGCGGCGGCGATCCCCCCGAAACCTGAGCCGATGATGACGACCTTGGGGCGGGCGTTTGTGATCGTTGACATGGGGCGACCTCGTTGCGCTTTTGACATGACGTAGATCGGTATGCCGGGGCGGTTCTGCCATGTTTCGTCCGCATGATGTGAGGCGCTGTAACAATCGCGCCCGCCTGTGCGTTGCGCGCGCGGGCTGCCCGCCGAACGGTGCTGTCGGTGCCCGTTAACCCATCGTTGATACTTCCCTTGCCCGCGACGACCGGCCCCCGGGGCGCGTTCGGTTTCACTGCGTGACACGGCCAGATTTGGCCCCTGCCAAAAGGGATGAATGGATGAACAAGGCAATTACTGATGGCGTCCTGCTGATGCCGCCCGCCTTTGCGGATGGTTTGAACGTCTGGTCGAGCGGCGATGGCACGCCGGGGACAGCCACCTATCAAAACGCGGCCAACGCGGCCTTTGTCCCCGCAGATCAGGATTTTGGCGGTTGCCTTGAGTTGCAGAAGACATCGAACACCACGCGTGTTCGCTATATGGGTGAGACGCCGCTTTTGCCCGGTTGCTATCTGCGTGTGACCGCGCGGATCAAGGCGGTTGCCGGCAGTTTGCCCTCGGTGCAAATTGCGGGCTATCCGGCGCGGGCCAGTGGCCAACCTCTGGCTGATGTGGACACGGCCGCGGACAGCGTGGCCCTGACCACCTACGGCGAGGTTGTCGAGGTGTCGGCCATCATCGGTGCTGGCAACCGGCCCGGCGTGGACCTCGTTTGGGGGTCGCGTGCAGTATACGGTCACTTCGGCATCGACCTGACGGGGCCGAACGGCGGCATCGTCCGCATTGACGACATCATCATCGAAGACGTCACATCGGTGTTTCTGCGTGACTTGCTGGCGGTTGTGGATGTGCGTGACTTTGGTGCGCTGGGCGATGGTACGACCGACGACAGCGATGCGTTCGATGCGGCCAATGCCGCGGCCAACGGTCGGACCATTTTGGTGCCCGAAGGCGTGTTCCGTCTGGAAAAGGACGTCGCATTCGAAGAGCAGGTGAAGTTCGAGGGCACCATCAGCATGCCCACCGACAAGATGCTGCTCTTGCGCAAAAGCTTTGATCTGCCCACTTATATCGAAGCCTTTGGCGACGAGGTGCTGGCCTTCAAGAAAGCGTTTCAGGCGCTGCTCAATAGCTCGGATCACGAAAGCCTGGATCTGTGTGGGCGCCGCATCGCCGTGTTCGAGCCCATCGACATGCAGGCGGCTGTGCCCAACCGCAACCAGTTCAACACCCGCCGGGTGATCCGGAATGGCCAGTTCGAGGCGCAGGGCGACAACTGGAACACCCAGACCGTCAGCAGCCAGGCCACCTATTCCTCGTCCAACGGGCGCACGCTGACCAATGTGACCAACATTGCCAATGTGCCCGTCGGGGCGCATGTGACCGGCAACGGTGTCGGGCGCGAGATTTATGTCCGCAGCAAGAATGTGGGTGCTGGCACAATCGAGCTGAACGCCCCGCCCTTTGATGCGGATGGCACGCAGAATTACACCTTCCGCCGCTTTGACTATCTGATTGACCTGAGCGGCTTTTCCAAGCTGTCGAAGTTCAACATGTCGAACATCGAGTTCCAGTGTAACGGCAAGTGTTCCGGCATCATGCTGGCGCCCGCGGGCCCGACCTTTGAGTTGCAGGAGTGTTTCATCAGCCGTCCGAAAGATCGCGGGATCACGTCCATTGGTGGGGGCTGTCAGGGGATCCTGATCGACCGCTGCCAGTTCCTGTCCTCGGAAGAGGCGGAGAACGTGGCGGACCGAACCTCCATCGGGTTTAATGTCAACTCGAACGATGCCAAGATCCGGGATTGTCGCGCGACGCAGTTCCGTCACTTCATGCTGCTGGCGGGGCAGAACCACCTGATCAAGGGCAACCACTTTTTCCAGGGCGATGCCGTGGCAGATGGTTTCCGGACCGCTGGGATCGTGCTGCAGGACAACTACACGGCCAGCGTTGTCACGGGGAATTACATCGACAACTGCTTTGTCGAGTGGACGAACGAACGGGACCCCACGCCCGGCTTTACCAACGGGTTTTCCTTCAGTTCGTTCAGCCTGACCGACAACGTGTTTCTGTCCGGCGACGTGGCGCCCTGGTTCAGCTACCTTGTCGTCAAGCCGCATGGGACCGGGCATTTCCTGAACGGTGTAACCGTGACCGGCAACCGGTTCCGGTCCATCAACGGGAATATCGACCGGGCCGAGCGCGTCGATACCAGCTTTGCTGATCTCGATCACAGCCGGAACCGGTCTGTCTGGTACAAGGGCAATTCGTACCACAACGTGCGCGAGCATGCGGAAAACCCGTTGGTCGTCGCACATAGTCAGGGCACCAACACGCGGACCTGGACCATTGGCACCGACAAGAAACTGCCGTTCGAGGGCTTCTGCCAGTTCGTCGATTCCGTCATGCTGACCGGTGATCTGCGCAACAATTCGAACCAGCGCCGCTATGAGGCGCCAGTGGGACGCGGTCGCATCGGGTCCGATGATGACCAGTTCTCGCTTGAGTTCAGCGAGGACATGCGCGGGTCTGTTCGCGCGACGGTGCGGATGGACAAGGACTGACCCCGCCCGGTCAGAACGACCGCCACATGCCGAGTTTGAGGGCAAGGACACCGTCTTTGCCCTCGATCCCGACGACGAAACTGGGCGCTTTGGGTCGGGGCTGCCAGATGATCGACGGGGCGAGCGTCGGGCCCGTCTCACCGTCCGTGTCGCTTACGAACATCTGCATCATCACCTTGAAGCGGTCGTTGAGGGTGAGGCCAAATGTGGTGTCCAGCTTGAGCGTGTCAGGTCCATCGCCAAGCGCCCATTCGACCGTGCCGTCAATGGCGAGCCAGCCATAGCGGTCCCACGCCTTGATCCCCCGCCCATAGCTGAGCACGGTGCGCAAAAGCGATTCCGAATTGTCACCGAATGTGCTGCCGATGCCCAGTTCGTAGGCGATCTTGTATTCTCGTTCCTTGATCAAGATCGGTTTGCGCAGGAACAGAAAACCGGTGCCATTGCCGGCGCGGCCGTAGGTCATGTCCATGTCGACCTTGGCCCCGAGGGTCAGCTTTGGCCGCAGGCCATATTCGAGATAAACGGAGCCATCGAGCTTGCCCGTTTCCTGATACACACCGCTATAGGACAGAAAGCCCGTGCCATGCTCCCGCATCCAGGCGCCAGCGCCGGCGGGCCATGCGCCGAAAATCGAGAGCAGAAAGAAGGGCACAGTCAGGAGGCGAATGGCAGCATCTCCCCGGGTGAAGAACGCGCTGCGAGCGTGACCCCAACATGGTTAACAATTGATTAGCCCGGCCTGCGCACGAGGTTCGTTCCGTCGGTTTCGGACCCTTTTGCCCGTCACTGCGCGATGGATTGGCGATGCGAGTGATGCGAAGCGTGCATGAGGTCAAAGCGACCGGCGTCCGCAGCTGTCTCGGGCGCCGCTACGTCTGTCGCGGAAAGGACGACGACGTTACCGGCCAATGCTGGCGGGCCGCGATCAAAGATGCGCGACGGCCTTTGCACCCCCTTGCAGGGGCTTTTTTTGCCGACGGTCCTGCGGCGGCGACCTGCGAACCCTATATTGACGTGGAACAACGGAGAGATGCCCATGCAATGCCCCATTGACGGAACCCAACTTGTCATCGCTGACCGGAGCGGGGTCGAGATTGACTATTGCCCGCAGTGCCGTGGGGTGTGGCTGGACCGGGGTGAGCTGGACAAGATCATTGAGCGTGCTGCGGCCTACGCGCCGCCGCCTCCACCGCCACAGGCCGATCCGCAGATGAGCCGTGGGTACGATGAGCGGGACTATGATGATCGCGATTATGATGATCGTGACTATGACAAGCGCGGCCGTGACCCGCGCCGTCGCAAGAAAAAGGGCATGGGTGACCTGCTGGGCGATATTTTTGACTTCTAGGCGAGGCGGCTCATCAGCAGCATGGCCAACACGGCGCAGCCCAGCCCTGCATATTCGCGGGCGTAAAGGGGCTCGCCAAAGGCAACTGCGCCGATGACGGCAAGCGCGATGAGCGTCAGCATCGAATAAGCCACGCCCGCCTGAGCGAGGCTCACGTGCTGCATGGCGTAGAACCAGAACAGCGCCGAGACGCCGTAGAGCGCGACGCCCAGCACGACGAAGCCCGACCACATGGGCTGGTTGCCGTCGGCCGCCAGTTTTATCACGTAATCGCCGGCGATCACGACCATGGCAGTGACAAAGGTGAAAGCAAATCCAAATAGAATATGTGCCATAGGAAAGCCCTTGAATGAGGGCCGCGCGATGGTCTGCGGGGCTGTGAAATATGTGGTGAGCATGCCACGGGCCGCCGCGTTGCCCTAGTCGGGTATTCCTGACGTTTCAGGCGGTGGGCGCCGTGGCACAGGCGCGGAATTTTTCGACTTCCGCGGCGGCCCCGGCAAGGGACACGGTGACGGCGGCGGTCTGGGTAAAGGCGGTCGCTGTCGTGTTGAATGCGAGCCCGTCGAGCACGTTGCCGAACCCTGTGTCCGTCACTGTGAGTGTTTGGCCCGAGGTCTGGTGGCGGGTGGTCGAGATGGTGTTCGGCTGCCCACCATCGAACCGCATGGAAAACGCGGGCGCGCTGGGCCAGCCGTCTTCGCTCGTGATCGCGATGGCATAGAGACGGGTCGCATGGTCGTAGGTGACCGCGATGTCCGCGGTGGCCTCGGCGTGGGAGAGGGTGCAGATCGGGGTCGGGCTGAAATCCCAGGCGTGGACCGGGGTTGCGAGGGCGGTGAGGGCGATCAGGAAACGCATGATGTTATGATAGCGCCGTTTCCGCATCGGTCACTTCCCGCCGATGCCTTTGTCGAAAGTCCTTGTGCTTGGGCGTGGAAGCTGTCAGGTCGGCGGTGCATAGCTATTCTACTCGATGTTCTGATTTTCCTTACGGCGACCAGTCTCTCGATCAAGACGCCTACGCCGGACCGCTGCATTCCGCGAGCGGTATAATTCAAGGAAGACATCACATGGCCAACGGCACAGTGAAATGGTTCAACACCACCAAAGGTTTCGGTTTCATCGCTCCTGAGAGCGGCGGCAAGGACGTGTTCGTCCACATCTCGTCCGTCGAGCGTTCGGGCCTGACGGGTCTGGCCGACAACCAGAAGGTCACGTTTGACCTGGAAGCCGGTCGTGACGGGCGCGAGAGCGCGGTCAACATCGCTCTGGTGTGATCCGGCGGCGGGGTGAACCCCGCCTTACGGTTTGAGATTTGGCGCGGCGCTCGAAAGAGGGCCGCGTTTTGCGTTTCGCGCGCGAAACGGTATTTATTATCAAAGGGTTACTTCGGTCCACATCGTGTGGAGTGGCGGATGGTGCGGGCAAGGTATGGGTTGCGTGATGTGTGGTTGGGCCGGGCGTTGGGCATTGCTTATGCTCGGACGCAGGCCCAGCATCCGTTTGAGTGTGATGCGATTGTCGTTTTGCCCGATCATTTGCATGCCCTTTGGACATTGCCGCCGGGGGACGCGGATTTTTCGACGCGGTGGCGCAAGATCAAGGCGCGGTTTTCCCGTAGCGTGCGTGGCGAATATAGGCGTCGCCAGAGCAAAGTGAACAAACGCGAGGTCGGGCTTTGGCAGCGGCGGTTTTGGGAGCATTGCAATCCGTCCACCCGACAGGTTCTATCCTTGCGACATCTTTTTGACGGGTGCAGCAAAGCAGTTGCAACGTTTGGTTGTGGGTCGTATTTTTTCTAAAACATGCAGGATCATGCCGTGACACAAAATCTGGACTTTGAGTATGAAACCTGCGTGAACCAATATGGTTTGTATTGCGTGCCGAATGTCATGCGGAAACGAGAGGTTTGCAGGATTGTCTTGAAAGGCGAAGTCAATGAACCGCGGACGCTGAATTTCATTCGTCATTACGGAAAGAAGGGTGATGTTGTTTCTGGCGGTGCCTTTATCGGTGACTTCCTTCCGGCGATTGCGACCGCACTGGAGTCTGATCAAATCCTCTATTCCTTCGAGCCGAACCCGATGAGTTTTGCGGCGGCGCAAGAGACTATCCGGTTGAGCCAATTGAAAAATGTCCGCTTGGCACCTGTTGCAGTTGGTCAGGAGCAAGGCACGGTTGTGCTTGAGGTGACGAGTAAGGAAGGCCGCGCGCTGGGAGGAATATCGAAAGTTGTCGAACGCCAGCTGGACGAGCGCGCTGTCGAGGTGTCCATGACGACGCTGGATGAATTGGTGGACCCTGAAAGGTATATCTCGCTTATCCATTTGGATATAGAAGGATTTGAATGGCATGCCATATTGGGTGCGCGCGAAACCATCGCGCGGTGCAAACCCATTATTATTCTCGAAGGCGGTATTCCGGAAAAGCGGCAACGCTATATCGAGGGGTTTAGGAGCGAGTTTCCCGATCTTGATTACCGACTTGTCGGGAATATGGACAGAAATGCATTCTTTCGCGCGGATTGTGATGCCTGAATGAATGGGCCCTGGCCCTGACGCGTCACTGGGTCTGCCGCTTTACATCGCCGCCGCGTTGCGCCGCGCGGGCGGTGGCGTGGCCGTATTCGTCGAACCATCGGGATGTGCGGTTGGGTCGGGTGAGGCCGGAATGGTGTGATGCGGTTTTGGAAGGCGGAATACAGTCAAGTCAATCTGTGGTTTCGGGGTCTTTTGCGGTGCCTCCGAAAAAGGCAAAGCTGATGCCGCAGAACAGCACGGCCATGGCACCGTACAAATACCAATACTCCCAGCCCACGCAGCCGTGCAGATAGGCATAGGGCAGGATGGTCGGATAGAAGATCAGGCTCCCGGCCAACACCAGGACCAGCGACAGGGCGGACATCGCAAGGGATTTTTCTGCATATCGTTGCAGCCCCGAGACCAGTGCCAGCCACAGGATGGCCGGGGGCAGCCCGATCACATTCGACAGGAATGTTGCATTCAGCGTTGTATAAATAGTGCCGTCGCAAGCGTTTTGCCGATCCAGCGCCCATACGGCGATGATCCAGCACGCCGGTGCTACAAGAGACGTCGCCGCCAAGTAGATCGCAAGCTCTTCTGGTTTGCCGTCGAGTTGGTTTTCGTACACCGGCATGCGGCGCGCAAGCAGCGCGAAGATCGCGCAAATGAAAAGCCACAACAGCAGGCTGCGGTTGACGATGTTGGTGTCGCTGGCGAAGGTGTCCAGGACAGTCAGATTGCCAGTCCAGACCTCGATGTTGATCGTGATCAAGTCGAC